>QNFC01000172.1 GCA_003645395.1 Gammaproteobacteria bacterium | reverse complement strand
ATCTGCGACCGGATCAACATCAATGCTCCGTTAGATGGAATCGAGCGTTTCGCTCGTCGAGGTCAAACGACGACTTGCCGCCTGTATGTCTAGAGCCAGCCCGGCTGTCAGCAGGCAGGCTCCCTTGAAAAGCAGCTTGCCAGCCCCGCAGGACAGCCGAATTGCGGGAAAACTTGCGAGGGCCCCCAGCGGGGTTCATCCGCCTGTTTATCGACGCTCGATGCCGAGAACTTGACCGAGGCGAAACGCAGAACGAACGCAGCGCCGATGCGTCCGCGTCATGGAATGCCGTCCGAATGAGGCGGGGTGCAGATTCAATGTTTCTACTCGGTCGGTGAAAGCGCAGCTCTCGCGTCTCCATTTGTCGTCCGCCGCGACGCTCTGAGCCGGGACGGGCTTGTTGTGAGTTAGATGGCGTTTTACGACCGCCGTGTAGAGGGTGAGTGCCCCGAGGACGTCGTAGGTTTCACGAAATTCAGATTAAAGTACCACCGATAAGATATATTATGACAAGTAGGGAGGTAGTGTCCGACCCCGCAGGGATTGTTGTGTGCCTTGTGGTGGCATAGGCTCCGCCGGTGTCGAAGCTCCCTAGAGATATTTCCGGCTCCGAGGCTGCCCGAGCTTTTATGCGCGGCGGCTGGGAAGTTAAGACTCTCAACAGGAAGCGGCGCACAGTGGGCTCTCACAACACCACACTCATCAAAGACGGCTTTCTGCCGATGATCGTAGTTAGCCACAGTGAGCTTCGCGTCGGCACGTTGAGTAAATATGTGAACCATGCCGGTTTGACGATTGACGAATTCCTGGCACTTCTAGGGCGCAAGAAAGGTTAAAGTAATGGCGGACCAACCTGCGGAGAACATCCTACCTCCTGCTGCGTTTTTTAACGTAATGAGGGTTTCGGGCACTAATCGTGAAGTGTTTTTGGATCTGGGACAGCTAGGTGGCCAAGGGTCGGTGTCCAGTCTCGTTGGTCGTTTTGTTACGACCAAGGAACATCTGCGAGATATGATCACTGCGATGCAAACAACTCTGGATCAGATGGATCAAGCGGCGAAAGAAAAAATCAATGTCAACTAAAGTCTTTCTGCATAGAAGTGGCCTTCATGTTGTTTTTGAGCCCGACGAGGATGGTTGGATGGTGGTTCACGTTCCCGATCTGCCCGGTTGCATCTCGCAGGGAGCAAGCTTCGAAGACGCTGCATTGAATATCGATTCGGCGATCGAGGACTACCTCGCCGCTCTCGACATTGAGGATCAGGCGAGTTGGACAGTAACGACATCGTCAGATCTTTTCTCTGAAGCAACGACGGCTGAGACTCCCGACGTAAGGTGGGCGTCTACAGAGATTGCGGCAGCGTAATTTATCTTCCGTACATCTCTCCCGCCTCAACCAATTCCTCGATCTTCCATTTCCGATCCACGATCCCAGCCGCAAGAGCAGGAGTCGTCTTGATCGAGCTGTGGACTCGCACGAAGTTGTAATACGCAAAGTGCAGCGAGACGGCCGATTTCAGGTTCTCAGCCTTCTTTGAGAATCCGTTGGTCAATCGGGTCAGGCGACGCATTCCCATTCGCATCGTGAGGTTCTGACGCTCGACGAGAGACGTTGAAACTCGACTGGGATCGGGGCTCCCGAAGACCTTGTCCTTCGACACGCTCACGACCTTGGGCGGCGAGTACCTACGCTCCCCGAGGTCTTCGACGCGGAACCGCTTTACAATCCGGCCGTAGTCGACGTTTGCGCTGCCGAGCTGGTACGCGATCGCGAACTTGTACGCGGCCAGCTTGTCGGCGCTGATCTGAATTCGTCCTTCCGTGCGGTCAGCCACGAGGCTGAGCAACGCATCGGCGTCCGGCTGAGTTCGCTTTCCGACGTGATGTGCGGGAACCAGCTTCGAGTTCGGGTCAAGAGCAACCCACGTCCAGAAGTCGCCGACCTTCGACCGATCGTCACCCTTCTGCACCTGGGCTCGCTTCTTCCCGACGAAGCACCAAATTTCGTCGAGCTGGAGTTCTCGGCATTCGACGTGCCGGATATGCTCGTCAGAGAGCCGATCGCAGCCCTTCCCGGTCTGGATAACCACTTTCGTAATCGTGTCCCGGTGGACGCCCGTCATGCGCTCGGTGGAGCGGATCGAATTGCCTTCGACGAGACATCGGAGGATCTGGGCTTTCGTGTCTATAGTGAGCCTACTCATGCTGATTCTCCTGAAATCCGATATTCTTGGGCTGGAGCGGTGGGGAGTTGAACCCCAAAGGTTTGGATGTAGAGCCCAGCCCGGGAACCGTCCCGCCGCCCCGACAAGGCCCCAGCGTCATCGACGTTTGGGGCCTTTCCCTTGTCTGGATTCTATGCTTACTTGTGCAAGCATGTCAAATGCTTTCTGTAGCAAGCATGGGATTTTGATTGGAGGACACATGGACAGTCGAAGCAAGCTCAACCCCTCAAAGGGCGGAACGGCCCGCGCGAGGAGCTTGAGCCCGGAGGAGCGAAGTGAGATCGCTCGACGCGCCGCAGAGGCGCGTTGGGCCAAAGAGGGCCATGAGCCACTCCCTAGGGCGACTCACACTGGATCTATAAGGATTGGAGAGATCGAGATTCCATGCGCCGTCCTTGATGATGGTCGGCGGGTTCTCTCTGAGCATGGGATCGCCAAAGCCCTTGGAGGCCGAAGCGGCGCGTCTAAGCGCGCTAAAACAGAAGGACGGGCCCCTTTGCCCCTATTTCTTGCCCCCAAGAGGCTGGAACCCTTTGTTTCCACGGAGTTACGCGTCGGGCTCCTGGAGCCTGTTCGGTTCCGCTCGGGCGACCGAGCTATCCAGGGGTTCCCTGCCGATTTGTTTCCAGCGATCTGCAATGTCTGGCTGGACGCGAGGGCTGCCAAGAGACTCCAGCCCCAGCAGGAGCGTCGCGCCCAATACGCCGAGATACTGATGCGTGGACTAGCAGAAGTTGGGATTGTCGCGCTGGTCGATGAGGCGACTGGATACCAAGATGAGCGGGAACGGAACGCGCTTGCAAAGATTCTAGAAGAGTTCATCGCCAAAGAGCTACGCGCATGGGTCAAAACGTTTCCACCAGATTTCTACAAGGAGATGTTTAGGCTTCGCGATCTTCCATACAGCGCAAGTAGTGTCAGGAAGCCTAAATACTTTGGGCACCTAACCAATAATGTCGTGTACGACCGACTGGCCCCTGGCGTTCGCAAGACATTGAAGGACGTTACCCCGCGCAACAGCAAAGGTCGTCACAAGCATCAGCTACATCGGCGGCTTTCGGAGGACACTGGGCACCCGAAGCTAAAGGAGCATCTTGCTTCAGTTATCGGCATTATGAAGGGGTACGATGATTGGGATTCATTTATCGAGCACCTAGACCGAGCGCACCCCAAGTATGGCGATACGCCATTTTTGCCGTTCGGAAAGGCAAACAGTGAATCGGATATCGACTGACCAGTTCAGCCAGTCCATCCACGCCATGCACGGCGCGACCGCCTCGCTGACTGCTCGTGAGCGCGTCCACGAGCAATTCGAGGGCGATACCGTCTGGGAAGGCGAGGTCCTCGTATTCAAGCTGTCAGACCACCCGACAGCATCCAGGTGCTTCGCGTGGGAAGTGGATGGTGAGATCACGGCCGTACTCGCCGAAGGACCGATCGAGACGGCCACGGATGCAGTCAGGGCTTCGATCTGGGCGGACGGGGCTGAGGAGCCCGAGGCGTGAATTGGGACAGCAGAACCCCGCATCACATCGTGGCGACCATCGGAATGGTGATCCTGCTGGGGTTGCTGTGGATGGCTATCCGCTGACCCCTCGGGTTAGGACACTACCAGTAGGGAATATGGGTGGGTCCGGATGGAGCCCGAAGGTGCCATTTTTGATTGATTGCTGACCGACTGGTAGGTAGAGTGGAATCCATGGTTGCCGAGCTGACCCCCACACGACAAGGCGCTGAGCGCCGCCAGGAGATCCTGAAGCGCGCGATCGATGTTTTCGGTGAGCATGGCTACGCCGGGGCTCGAATCGATGAGGTCGCCCGACGAGTCGGGATTCGCCGCCCATCGGTCCTCTACCATTTCCCAGACAAGCAGTCGCTGTACTCCGCCGCGGTCGGTGACGTCGTCACGGACATCGTCGATCGAGTACTCGCGACCGAGAATCATCCTGGCGAGCGGCTCGAGACCATCGCCGACGCCTGGGTCGATTTCGTGATCGCCCGGCCCAACGCGGCTCGCGTTCTGCTCCGCCAGATGATCGATGCGGATCCCATTGCGATCCGCAGTACCGAAGCGCCGCTTCGTGCGCTGCTGGTGTCGATCCAATCCGCGATTGACGAGCGCGCCGGTCCCGAAACTGAAAAAACCGTGGACGTGAATGAGTTTGCGCTGATTCTCTCGAGTACTTCCTTGGTCTGGGTTGCCAGCCGAAGCGCGATCGAAGGCGCGCTTGGTCTCGATACGCTTTCGCCGCAGTCCATCCAGCGTCATCGGCGAATTCTGCACGCCCT
>QNFC01000171.1 GCA_003645395.1 Gammaproteobacteria bacterium | reverse complement strand
TTCTTTATTACGATACCAAGCGGCACCACTGTAATAATCATTGCAACCAGAAAAACCACATAAACGACTATTACCGGTTTACGTTTTATTGACCCCTGCGGGCCCAGTCTGCGCAGCAATTTTCCCCAGATCCGGAATGCCCGCCGCGCTGTCTTTTCACTGGAGATCAGGGTTTCATTTACACGAACAGCCTTCAAACCCTGTAGTAAATTTGGCCCCAGGGCCTCTCCGCCGGCGAATTTTTCGACGATACGCTGACCAAACCGACTGGCTTCCTCTATTTGGTGATCAGCAACGCCAGCGCGGGGAATTAGTCCGCCAAGATGCGGCCCCCGATTACCACTCAACACCCATGCCGGCGTAGCCAGGAAACTGCCGATGGTCCCGGCCTCATCCACTAACGCTACGTTACCGACGAGATGCGCGCCGAGGCCGGTGAGCATTTTTTTCATTTCTTCCTGCGCCATTAGCCACATATCACGACAGGCAATTAGCGTTACCACCGGTTTATCATTAAATAACCCGGCGGCGACAGGGCTCTGTAGAAACCCGGTAACGGGTAGCGATGGAGATAAAAACCAGACCTGATAGGCCAGAATGATCAGATCAAAGTCATCGCCCGCGCCAACACCTGGAGGCTGGATTAATGGCGGATCAAGGTATACTGACTCAGGAAAAGTATCGATAAACTGTAAAAACGGCCATGGGAAGGGATAATCAGGTTTTGGGTGAATATTTTCAAAAGTAACCGAAACCGCTGACGACTCTACAAGTGGCTGAGTAAAACTGCGAACGACATTGCTTAGTTGGCCGCTTTGTGAATAGTGGATTACTAATACTTTCTTCATCTTTATGTTCTTCAAATTTCCGTTATTTTCACCGAACGCACAGGCCAGTTTTAATCGTAAATCGTTAAATGCGCGTAACCGCTCCTAACTTTAACATCTGAGCCTTACGGCACGATTAAGGTGCCTGTCTAGACGGCAACGTCCCTGATATTGAGCAGCGACTACCCCACATATTATTAACCAGACAATCGAGCCCAACACACATGAATTCTGTTTTCATCACTGACATTGCCGCGGTTTTGCCCAACGCGCCAGTCAGCAACAACCAAATGGAGTCCGTGCTCGGGCAAATTGGAGGGAAACCGTCTCGGGCTCGGCGGGTCATACTCCGTAGCAATGGCATACAAAGCCGGTACTACGCCCTCGACCCACTCACAGGGGAGCCGACTCACACTAATGCGCAGTTAACGGCAGAAGCTATTGAGGGATTACAAGGCGACGGGTTCGACCTTTCGGCCATGGAGTGCCTGGCCTGCGGCACCAGTATGCCTGACCAACTTATGCCAAATCACGCGGTGATGGTACACGGAGAACTGGGTCAGCCCAGCTGTGAAGTTGTTGCCACCGCCGGGGTCTGTGTAGCGGGGATGACCGCCATGAAATATGCCTACCTTGGCGTCGCTAGCGGAGAGTTTTCAAACGCGGTGGCTACCGGCTCTGAAGTCGCCTCGGCTGTATTGAAGGCCGGTATGTTTGAAGAGGAAGTTGCCGCCAAAACAGGGGAACTGGCCACTCGACCAGAAATAGCCTTCGAAAAAGACTTTTTGCGCTGGATGCTATCGGATGGCGCCGGCGCTGTGCTACTCCAGGCACAACCTAAACCCAGCGGCTTATCACTACAGATTGAATGGATTTTCCAACGCTCCTACGCCTCTGAAATTGACGCCTGCATGTATAGCGGCTCACTAAAAGCTGCCGACGGCAGCCTGGTTGGCTGGCACTGCCTACCGCCCGAATCCTGGTTAAGAGATTCCGTATTCGCCATCAAGCAGGACGTGAAATTACTTAACGAGAACATCATTCATTACACCGTCGAGAAACCCTTAACCGAACTAATAAAGAGTAAGGCACTAAAGCCTGAAGATATCGATTTCTTCCTGCCCCATTATTCATCGCAGTTCTTTCGACAAAAAGTCTATGATGGAATGGTTAAGGTGGGCTTCGAGCTACCCTTTGAGCGCTGGTTCACCAATTTAACTACCAGGGGAAATGTTGGCTCTGCCTCCGTGTATCTCATGCTTGAGGAGCTCTTTCACTCAGGCAAATTGCAGAGCGGCCAAAAAATACTCTGCTACGTGCCAGAAAGCGGCCGTTTTTCGAGTGCATTCATGCTGCTTACCGTTTGCGACTCATCAGGTAGCTGAACAGGTGAAGCACGGCGACGCCCCCCAGGATGACTCATCTACCCTTGAAGGCCAGAAAAAACCACTCTACGTAGTCAATAGTGATGGCGTTTACACTACCGAACTTTCCAGCGGCTGGGAAGCCGAAGAAGTCGTACTGGACTTGGCCATAAACCAGTTTCAACATCAGTGCCAGCAGGCACGGTTGCGGGTTGAACAGGGGAAAACCGCACCGTTGGAATATCACATGTATCAGCGGCGAATGGACATTACTGTGCTGGCGCAAAGTACCGGCTTTTTTAAGTTTCAGGTAAAACGCCACCTGCAACCGGCTATCTTCTCGAAGCTGTCGGTTAAAAAACTCGCTCGCTACCAGCAAGCCCTGGGAATGACCTCAGTAGAATTACAAACATTGCCCTTAGACGAGCAACAACCGTGACGGCTATCGAGTTCGACCACCAACAGACGGCTCATTGTGAAAGCGGTGCCATGTCCGCATTACTGCGCCACAGCGGCCTAAACCTTTCAGAACCGATGGTGTTTGGCATTGCCGGTGCGCTCACCTTTGCAAGTATCCCCCTGGTTAAAATTGGCGGCATGCCGATGATTGCCTATCGCATGCCACCTGGCAGAGTTATCAAAGGCCTCGCTTCAAGGCTCGGCATCACTATGAAATTCGAACGATTTCGAGATAACGACCGTGGTATGCAGGCACTCGATGATCACCTCGACCAGGGACGACCAGTAGGGTTACAGGCATCGGTTTACTGGCTGCCCTATTTTCCAAAAGACATGCAGTTCCACTTTAATGCCCACAACCTGGTTGCTTACGGGCGCCAGCAGAGCGACTACCTGATCAGCGATCCCACCTTCGAAGCCCCCGTCCGCAGTAATTATCAGGCGTTACAACAGGCCCGTTTTGTAAAAGGATTGCTCGCGCCGAAAGGGCTTATTTATTACCCCACCAGAATCCCGGCGGAAATCGATTTGCCGAAGGCCATTCGCCGGGCGATCCGCTCTACCACCAACATGATGCTACGCACGCCCCTGCCTTTCATCGGGGTGCGTGGCATTCGCAGCGTTGCCGAAAGAATTCGGGCGATGGGCAACCATCGCCAGGCGCAGCAAGATCAAAACCAGCTAGTGATCGGCCACATGATTCGCATGCAAGAGGAAATCGGTACCGGCGGTGCTGGTTTTCGGTTTATCTATGCCTCCTTTTTACAGGAGGCTGCCGGCCTGTTTGATAACCCAAAACTTGAAGGAGCATCCAGAAAATTCACCGATGTTGGTGATGAATGGCGCCGCTTCGCACTATTTTCAGCAAAGATGCTCAAAGGACGCATGGCTTTTGATTACGCCCAACTCGCCGATCAACTGACCCTGATTGCAGAGATGGAAGCCGATAGCTACAAGAGCTTACGCGAAGCCATTTAGCCGAATCATTAAAATCGCCGGAACCTACGCAGTCTGGCTATACGTCACATGAGTACGCCCGGCATCATCGGTACTCAGGGTGATCAGCGAGGCATCCGTATATTGCTTAATAAACCTCAGCAACGCGCCACCGGTATTGGCCGGGTAATAATCCAGATGCGGGTTGTAAGCAGCTAACCCAGAATAAAGACTATCATCGAGCTTCTTACTGAGCGAGTTTGAATAGATAAATGTTCGCCGGTGAAGTAAAGCGTAGTGACTTAACCATTCTTGCAAACTGCTGTCATCCGCTAGCGTGGCGACGGCATGAATAGTGGCCAAACCAGGGTTACCTCTGGGCCTAATACCGAGTTTACCCCTAGACTCATTTGCACCCAGGCGCACCAGAAACCAGTGGCTGCCTTCGCCCAGGGGCGTAGTTGCAGCAATGCCCAACCGTTGACAATGCTGCACCGTCGGCTGCACGCCTTCGTCGACCACGCCGATCAGCGCCTGTTTAATCTGGCCACTTTCGAGGTCAAGTTGCGCCAGTTGTAGGGCCGCTTCTAACGAGGCGTTACCGCGCGACACAAAGATATTCTTACCCTGTAAATTCAGGTTGCGCGCGACGTAGTAGCCGGCAGAGTTGCTCAGCGTATTAATAAACTGCGCCGGTTTGGGCAGCTGGCCCTGCACAAACATTTGCTGCTGCACCTGAATGGTATTGCAAATCGCAGCAAAGCGCGAGCCAATATAAAGACCCGTATGATTATCTAAATCGTTGCCCTGCGCACAGCGCGCAGCCCCCAATAGACACAACTGAATAAAACGGTCGATACGCCGAAAGCGCTCGCCACAAATGGCATTGACCTCGTCGCGGAGAGCCGGCGGAGGCTCTGCATCATTGATCGG
>QNFC01000170.1 GCA_003645395.1 Gammaproteobacteria bacterium | reverse complement strand
TGCCAGCGGATTTTGTTCGGCCGCTCGACCCAAAACTCGCCACTGCGAGGTTCGTCATCAACCAGACCGTTGCTTTCAATAATCTGTTGTTGAAACTGTCCACGCAGAGATCGAGTCTGCTGTTGAAACTCCCGCAGCCGATCACCAATAGAACGTTCTGCCGCCCCACTCGGCTCAACCGCCTTAGCTGAACCGAAGGGTATCGCCACGGCAACAACAAGCAGCAACAGACCAGGTGCTAGTTTTCTAATCACTCTATTTATCCCGTTATTCCCTACGCTACACAGCATTAATCTCAGATCTCCGGTGGGGGTTCGGCAAGCACTTCTCGCTGGCCATTACTCTTCAGCGGTCCAACGATACCCTGGCGTTCCATTTCTTCAACCAGTCGCGCTGCCCGGTTGTAACCCACCCTTAAGTGCCGCTGAACGCTGGAGATGGACGCCCTGCCGGAACTGGTCACCAAAAATATGGCTTGATCGTAGAGCTCATCTTCGGGTGCACCTTCCACGCTGCCATCCATCGGGTCAAAACCGGACTGATCCGGCGCACCCTGGGTAATAGCCTCAATATAATTTGGCTTGCCCTGTGCTTTAAGCGCCTTGACGACTTCATGGACCTCGCCGTCCGAAACAAATGCGCCGTGCACCCGCTCCAGAAAACTGGTGCCCGGTGCCAGGTAGAGCATATCGCCATGGCCCAGCAGCGCTTCCGCCCCGGACTGGTCAAGAATGGTGCGCGAATCAATTTTTGAGGAAACCTGAAAGGCAATACGGGTGGGAATATTCGCCTTGATTAATCCGGTAATCACATCCACCGATGGCCTCTGGGTGGCCAAAATCAGATGGATGCCAGAGGCCCGCGCCTTTTGCGCCAACCGGGCAATCAGTTGCTCTACTTTTTTGCCCACCAGCATCATCATGTCCGCCAGCTCATCAACAATGATGACGATAAACGGCAGTTCCACACAATAGACCACCTCTTGCTCCGCCGGCTCTTCGTCAATCACCAAGGGAGGCGGGGTTGGTGGCGGATAGGGATCTGGAATAGGCTCGCCTTTTGCCGCAGCCTCGCGCACTTTTCGGTTGTAACCGGCGATGTTGCGCACGCCGAGTGCCGACATCAGCCGATAGCGCTTGTCCATCTCAAACACAGCCCATTGCAGCGAGCCGAACGCCTCGTCCATGTCTGTAACGACCGGCGTTAGCAGATGGGGAATGCCATCGTACACCGATAGCTCCAGCATTTTCGGGTCGATCATGATCATGCGCACCTGCTCGGGCGTGGCCTTGTAAAGCAGACTCAAAATCATGGCGTTGATCGCTACCGACTTGCCGGACCCGGTGGTGCCCGATACCAGCAAATGAGGCATCTTGCCGACATCTGCGACCGAGACCAGCCCCTGAATATCTTTACCCAGCGCCAACGTTAGCACTGAATCACTCTGATCAAATACCTGCGAGCGCAGCACTTCGCTGAGCCGCACCATCTCCCGCTGCTCGTTGGGAATCTCGATGCCCACCGTGGATTTACCCGGCAGCACCTCAATCACGCGAACGCTGTTAACTGATAATGCCCGCGCAAGATCGGTAGAGAGATTAGTTATTTTGCTAGCTTTCACGCCCGGCGCTGGCTCCAGCTCAAACCGGGTGACCACCGGGCCGGGAATTACGGCAACGACCGAAACGTCAACGCCAAACTCTTCGAGTTTAATCTCAACGCGGTCTGAAAGTGCTTTTAACGCCTTATCAGAGAGCTGGTGACCGCTGGGCGTTGCATCATCAAGCAGGCTCAGGGCCGGCAACGCATAATCACCACTGACCTCAAACATTTCGATCTGCTTCTCTTCCTGCACCCGGTCACTGACCGGCGGCGACTGAATCACCGGTTCAATACGCACCGGTTGACGAGATTCAATTTTAATTTCCCGGGCGATGGCTTTTTCCTGGCGCCGGTCGCGGGCTTTATTACCCTCACTCGCATCTTCCCGTCGGCGCAGTAAGATCATCAGCCGGTCGATACCCAGTAGCGTGCGTGCACCAACCACTTCGCTCAACCAGAGCCACGACAATCCGGTAAGCCAGGTGATACCACTGAGAAACAACACCAGCAGAAAAAGCGTGCCACCAATAGTGCCAAAACGTGCCACCCAAAAATCGACCATCTCCATGCCGAGCACGCCGCCGGGGCCTTCTGGCAACCCCTGGCCCACCGCAAAGTGAAGCGTCGCCAGACCGCAACCACCGGCCACGGTGAATAGCATTCCGACGGTCTTAAACCCAAGTCGCTGATAACTCAGAATAATGCCTTTGCCTTTTGACGAGCTGTAGAGCCACCAGCCAAACCAGGCCAGCAGTGCCGGCAATACCAGTGCCAACCCACCAAACAGATAATAACTGAGGTCAGCCAACCAGGCCCCGGCGGGCCCACCCAGATTCAGCGGCTGTTCACGGCAACCGCTGTGGGACCAGGCAGGGTCGCAGTGGTCATAACTGAACATCGCCAGCACGGTAAACAGCGCAGCGGCCACACACAGCAGCAAAGCCGCCTCGCGTAGGCCTTTGGCTATGTGGTAACCGTCAGTCTCGATAATGGTGGTAGTTTTGGAGGCTTGCGACATATTTTGGAGCGTATCAATATAGATAGATAAATAGGAAGTGGTAGATGGACACCGTAGCGGGTCGGAATCAAACTCCGACCTGGCCGACCCCCTATCCAGCTCATAGGCAGTAAGTGACCAACGGCGCCATCCTTTTACTGAGCGGCATTGTAGCCGAACCGCCTACCTCCTGCAGTTGGGGCAAACGGCTAAGTCACCGCCCGGCCCCGGAGTTAACAACATCATAAAAATAAAACTCGTCTACGATGAGGACGACCATTCCCCTCTTTCAACCTCACCACTGCTTTCATTTTCGCTCTCTTCATCCAGACTAGCCTCCACTTCTGAACACCCGAATTCACGCAATCAGACGTAGCCGTAAAACAGACCCATAGAGAAAAGCAGCGGTGACGCCAGATTAAAGCGCTCAGCCGAAGCACTAATTATCTAACTCTGCGGACGTTTGGGTTACCAAAAACCCCTGCTAATTAGTTACCATTATCATCGGCCCTCCGCCTTAAGTTTTGCTACTAATTCTCCTTACCGGCGAACCAGGTTCATTTACTATCGAGCGGCATGCTCAAACCTTTTATTCTCGACTAAAACAGGATGTTTTTATTATGGCCGAAACCCGCCATTGTCGTCTGCTGATTCTCGGCTCCGGCCCCGCCGGCTATAGCGCGGCTGTGTACGCCGCCCGCGCTAATCTCGAACCGGTACTGATTACCGGTATCGAACAGGGCGGCCAGTTGATGACCACCACCGATGTCGATAACTGGCCAGGTGACAACGAAGGCGTGCTCGGGCCTGATCTGATGGAGCGCATGCGCCTGCATGCTGAACGTTTCGGTACCGAGATGGTGTTTGACCACATCCACACCGCCCACCTGCAGCAGCGGCCATTTCTGCTTGAGGGTGATTCCGGTCACTACACCTGCGATGCGTTGATCATTGCCACCGGCGCCAGCGCCCAGTATCTGGGACTCGATTCAGAAGAAGCCTTCATGGGCAAAGGTGTCTCCGCCTGCGCCACCTGCGACGGCTTCTTTTATAAGGGTCAGGACGTAGCCGTGATCGGCGGCGGCAACACCGCGGTGGAAGAAGCGCTCTACCTGGCCAACATCGCCAACAAGGTCACCGTGGTGCACCGCCGTGACAAGTTTCGGTCAGAGAAAATCCTTGCCGACAGGCTAATTGAACGTAGCAAAACCGGTAACGTGGAAATCCTCTGGAACAACACTCTCGAAGAAGTGCTCGGCGACGACGGCGGCGTTACCGGCATGCGCATTCGCTCCACAGTCGATGAGCAGACCAGCGATATCGACCTGATGGGGGTATTCATCGCCATCGGTCATCGACCCAACACCGATCTGTTTGTCGATCAACTGGAAATGACTAACGGCTACCTGACTGTCCATACCGGATTGCAGGGCAACGCCACCGCCACCAGCATTCACGGCGTGTTTGCCGCCGGTGACGTGGCTGATCACATCTACCGCCAGGCAGTCACCTCTGCCGGTACCGGCTGCATGGCCGCCCTCGATGCCGAGCGCTACCTGGATGCGCTGGCCGAACAGGGCGAGACCATTAAAACAGGCACAAACTAAGGCGCTATGGGCAAAAAACGACGGCTCTCCTCTACGGATAACAAAACCGTTGATACCCCGACTACCATTGGGGAGTCATTATTTCGGGAGGCCATGACCGAGGTTACCCAGTTGCCCAAACAGAACCGGGTAGCCGCTGCGCCTGTTGCCCGGTCCACAAACAAGCCCCGTCCAAAACCCGCAGCGGCTAATAAACCGACCACCCACAGCGGCGAACCCCAGCCGCTGGTCGAGCAGTGGCTGCGCAGCGGCCAGTCACCGGCCATTGCCAAACCACTGCGCGGCGATGATTTTCATATCGATGGTCAGCTCGACTT
>QNFC01000169.1 GCA_003645395.1 Gammaproteobacteria bacterium | reverse complement strand
TGCCGCCGACTGGAAAGCCCAGGTGCATGATGCTCACCGCAAAATTGCGCCGGCGATCCGGCGCATATTCGGCCACCAGGGTGTTGAGACTCGGCAACAGACCGCCGATGGCCAGTCCGGTGACAAAGCGCAGCACTAATAAGGTAGGCAGTCCATTCGCCTGGCTTGTCAGCAATGTTGCTAGGCCAAGAGCAAAGGTAGCGAAGAGAATCATTTTGCGTCGACCAATGCGGTCTGACAGTGGCCCCAGTGTGAGTGAACCAAGAGTCATACCGACCAGGCCACTGCTGAAGACAACGCCAAGTGTCGCGGGTGTTAGTTGCCAGCTTTGCGCAATCGCTGGGGCGGCAAATGCAACTGCCAGCAAATCGAAGCCATCCAGTACGTTGACCAGCCAGCAGAGCAGAATAACGCGGACCTGCAACCAGGACAGAGGCCGCTGATCGATCGCCTGTTGCAGAGTGAGGGTTGTCGACATATCTAGTCGGGCGTGAGCCGGGTGGCCCAGCGATCGGCTAGCCAGTCTGCCATGACCCAGCGCATGCCCTCGTAGGCGGAGCAGATACGGATCCGTTCGCGACCGGGAATCAGCTTTAACTTGCGAGCGGTCGTCTCGTCGGCGGTGGCGCGGCCGACCCAGACGGTACCAACCGGTTTGTCGTCGCTGCCGCCATCGGGGCCTGCCACACCGGTGAGGCTCAGGGCGATGTCAGCACCGAGACGTTCGCGAGCGCCGTAAGCCATCTCGATAGCGACCTCTTCGCTAACCGCGCCGTGCTGTTCGAGTGTGGCCGGATCGACGCCGAGCAAATTAACTTTGCTGGCATTGGAATAACTAATTATTCCGCCGCGGTAGTAATTTGATGACCCAGCCTTATCGGTAATGAGTTTGCCGACCCAGCCGCCAGTGCAGGATTCAGCGGTCGCAAAGGTGAGTCCTCGTTCCTGTAAAAACTGGGGGAACAGGCTGGGAATGCCGAGGGGCTCAAAATCAACCAGAGACGTGCTTAGATTGTCGACCACAAACTTTCTCAGGCTATAAAGCTTGTCGGGGTCAGTGTCGTAGAGTTTGACCTCTACCTCAGGAAAAAGGGCTCGAAAACCCAGTTCGCCATGTTGCTCCTCCCACGGTTTCAGCGCCGCGGCGAGGGTTGATTCGCCAATGCCAAAAAAGTGGATAAATTCATGATCTGGTTTGATCGCGTCACTGACCGTTGTCAGGTATTGCGTGATCATCGGTAGTAATTCACGCGGCGGGCCGGGCAGAGCGATAATTCGTTTCTGGTCACCTGCGCGGGTGACCAGGGTCTCGAACCCCGGTGCGGTGCCGTTCGCGTTAGCGAGTATCTGCGAGTCTTGAGGAAACAGCGCCTGTTTACGGTTGTTGTCGGTCAGCTCAATGCCAAATTGGCGAAATTTTTCTTCGATATCCTGCCAGGTTGATGTGTCAAATACCTGCGCCACCCCGGCTACCCCGGCGACAACTTCGCTGGTGAGGTCATCCTCGGTCGGTCCCAGGCCGCCACTGATAAACAGGCTGTCACTTTTTTGCAGTGCCGTCTCAATCGCCCAGACCAGGTCTTCGCGGCGATCACCGGTGGTGAGCATCAGTTGAACTGAAAACCCCGCCTCTTCCAGCAGTCGGGAAAGCGTCGCGCTGTTGCTATCCACCAGTTCGCCGCGTAACACCTCTTCACCGGTGCTGAGGATTGAAACCGTGCCAATTCTGCGAGTCATGAAAAATCCTGAATTGTCTGGGAAAAAACCGACGCCGACCTGGGGTGTTTTAATGGCTGCGAGGGCAGAATGGTTGTTGCAAGTGAGTATGCCTGTCATTCCCCTGTCATTCCAAGGTTGCGTAAACTTGTTATGTACGCGACACCGGGTCGCTGTCAGAACCTGCTGCGGAGATTATTTTGTTTGACCCATCTGCCGGGAACACCCCGATTGTTGTTATCACTGGCCCCACCGCAGGCGGTAAAACGGCGTTGGCGCTCGCGCTGGCGGACCGTTTTCCCTGTCAGTTAATCAGCGTAGATTCCAGCCTGGTTTATCGACAAATGAATATTGGTACTGCTAAGCCCGACGCGCAGCTGCTAAGACGTTACCCTCATAGTCTGGTCGATATTCGCGATATCAAACACGCCTATTCAGCGGGTCATTTTGTTACCGACGCTCGGGCGGCCATTGCAGCGGCGAGAGCCGCTAACAAAATTCCTGTACTAGTGGGGGGCACGCTGCTTTACCTGCGAGCGCTATTTCAGGGGCTGGCGACGATGCCACCCGCTAATGCTCAGTTGCGGTTGGAAATTGAGTCAGAGGCGGCCAGCCAGGGTTGGGGGGCGATTTACGCAGAGCTGCACCGGGTTGACCCTGTTGCCGCCAGCAGAATTGCACCGGCGGATCGCCAGCGCATTCAGCGCGCTTTGGAGGTGTACCGCCTTTCCGGCAAGCGGATCAGTGATTGGCAGAAAGATTCTCAGCCTGCGCCGGTTCAGCGGTTGCCGTTGAAGCTTATTCTGGTGCCACGCGAACGACAGATATTGCATGCCCGAATCGCACAGCGCAGTTTGCAAATGGTCGAAGCAGGTTTGATAGAGGAGGTAGTGGCGTTAAGGCAGCAGGAGCAGATAGATGAATTGCCGGCGATGCGGGCGGTAGGTTACCGGCAAGTTATCGATTATCTGTGTGGCAGGATTGATCGATCAGCGCTAGTTGAGCGCATTACTATCGCAACCCGCCAGCTGGCTAAACGCCAGCTCACCTGGTTGCGCAGTGACCCGGGTGGCCTCTGGTTTGATCCAGAGGCTAACTCAACCATCGACCGGGTTGTTGAACTGGTCGAGGGCGTCGTAAATCAGTAGTGGTGAAAAATAAAGTTTGCTGGTGTTGATGATGGTCAGCAATCTCTGGCGAGCCATCGCTATAATAGCCGTGTGTTAATGTGTTCAGGCCCGTTGTGCGTTAGAGGATTTAATAATGAAAAAAGGTCAGGGGTTGCAAGATCCATTTTTGAACGCCCTCCGCAAAGAAAAAGTCCCAGTTTCGTTGTTTTTAGTTAACGGTATCAAATTGCAGGGACAGATTGACGCTTTTGATCAATACGTTGTGGTGCTAAAAAATACCGTGTCGCAGATGGTCTATAAACACGCCATCTCTACCGTGGTGCCGGCGAGGAATATAAAAATTCCGTCTACTACCGAGCCTGCGATAGGCAATGAAAGTGACGGCGAAAGCGACGGGGAGTGAACACTACCGTTTATTTATGGCCCGACAGTTTTATTTTCTATTTCGAAAAAATTCGTAATTCTGATTGCCGGCACCTGTTGTTGAGCGCGGTTTTTGCCCACTAAACCGGACGCGCCTTCACAGGTGCTATTGGTGCATCCGAGGTTTAGCCGTCGTAACGCGCGCTACGCCACTAGTGATCTCGAAGAATCGATGGAGCTGGTGCGTGCTACCGGCGCGGAAATTGTTGGACTGGTAGAAGCGCCTCTGGTGAGTGTTGATGCTAAGCACTTCGTAGGTAGCGGCAAGGTGATCGAAATAATCGCCGCTGCACAGGAGTACTGCGCAGATACGGTCATTGTCGATCAACCACTCTCCCCGGGACAAGAGCGTAATTTGCAGCGATCGCTGGATTTGCCGGTGGTTGATCGCATTGGGCTGATTCTGGATATTTTTGCCCAGCGGGCACGAAGTTACGAAGGTAAACTGCAAGTCGAGTTGGCTCAATTGCGCCACCTCTCAACCCGCCTGGTGCGTGGCTGGACTCACCTTGAACGTCAGAAAGGCGGCATTGGGTTGCGTGGTCCCGGAGAAAGCCAACTGGAAACGGACCGTCGGTTGGTGCGTGACAGAATAGCGCTGTTGCGGCGACGACTGGCGCGGGTTCACGCTCAGCGCGGGCAAAATCGTGCCCGCCGGACGCGCTCAGAGTTGCCCACAATTTCTTTGGCGGGGTACACGAATAGCGGTAAATCCACGCTGTTTAACAAGCTAACTGGCGACAATGTATTTGCTGCCGATCAGCTGTTTGCGACGCTCGACCCGACTCTGCGAAAAATCAAACTGCCGGGCTGTGAGCCACTAGTGTTGGCGGACACGGTTGGCTTTGTGCGCGACCTTCCGCATGAGTTGATTGAAGCGTTTCAGTCAACGCTTGAAGAGGTTAGTGGTGCAGATTTGATTCTGCACGTAGTTGATAGCTCACGGGAGGATCTGCGAGAGCAAAAGAGCGAAGTAAATAAGGTGTTAGCAACCATTGGTGCAAGCGATGTTCCGCAGCTGGTGGTTAACAACAAGATCGATTTAACCGACCAGTCAGCTGCGCTCGAGCGTGATGTCGACGGCGAAGTCAGGACGGTTTGGCTATCGGCGAAGAGCGGCGAGGGCGTCGAGCTTATACAACAGGCGATCACAGAGTTTTTAACGCGCAAGTGGCGTCGTTATCAACTGCAGTTATCCGCTGTCGACGGCGCCATGCGGGCGGCAATTCACCGTCGTGGGCGACTACTCGAAGAGA
>QNFC01000168.1 GCA_003645395.1 Gammaproteobacteria bacterium | reverse complement strand
GAGCATCTGCTGCGGGTGGCCGGTAAGCGTGTATTGGCAGGGGGGAACTTGGGTCCGGCGGCGCTCGATCTGTTGCGACAACCCACACCAGACTTCTATCTGCTGGAACTTTCAAGTTTCCAGCTTGAGTGGCTGGAACGCCCTGGGTTCGCCGTGGCGATGATAACCAACATCTCTCCGGATCACCTTGATCGCTACGACACGTTTGCCGATTATTGCGTCGCAAAAGCGAAAATTCTGGGGAGTGCGGACCGGGTAGTATTGAACCTGGATGATGTCGACTGCCGAAAACTGGCGATGACGCTTCCAGCGACCCAACAAGTCGACTGGTTCGGTAGTGAGGAAACCTCGACGGGCGTCACACGGGTGCCTGTGGCGGAATTACCTGCGGCTTCTGGATTACTCGGGCTTCATAATCGAATTAATGCTCAGGCAGCGTTAACGGTGGTCAATGCACTGGAGTTGGCGGCAGGGTTACCCGCTAACCCTTGGGGGGGCTTTCAGGGGTTGGCGCACCGACTACAACTGGTTACCCGGATTGATGAAGTGCTCTGGCTCAACGATTCCAAAGCGACCAACGTGGGGGCGACGCTGGCTGCTGCAGAGGGTTTGACTGGGCAAAACGGTGCCCGCCTGGTGCTTATTTTGGGGGGTGAAGGCAAAGGTCAGGATTTTGCTCCACTACAGCGGCTAGCGCCTCAATTGCGAGCGGTTATTGTCATCGGCCGCGATGGTGCTCGTATAGGCCAGCTATTTAACGGGTTAGTACCGGTGCTGAAGGCGATGACGATGACCGAAGTGGTTGCTATCGCTGCCAATGCGGCCGAGGCCGGAGATATGGTGTTGTTGTCACCGGCTTGTGCAAGCCAGGATCAGTACCGGGATTACCAGCAGCGCGGTGATATCTTTGTGCGCGCTGTAATGAGCTGTGCCGATGAGGTCAAGGGGTGAGCGGTACCGTTGCCAATACGGTAGCTACGCCGCGCGGCGGGTTGCCTGTCTGGGACTGGACGTTACTTACGGTTATTGCAGCGCTGGGTGCGGTGGGCCTGGTGTTTGTCTACTCGGCGTCGATACCCTACGCCGGGGAGAAGCTCGCGGACACGGGTTTTTTCCTTCGCCGGCAAGAGGTCTATATGGTCGTCGCCGCCATTGCAATAGCGGGAGTCAGCCAGGTGTCGGTTGAGCTTTGGCGCAGAGCTGCGCTGCCTGCGATATTGTTGGGTATTGTGCTATTGGTTATGGTGCTAATCCCGGGAATAGGTCGCGAAGTTAACGGTAGTTTGCGTTGGATCAGCGTTGCTGGGCTGAGGCTGCAACCGTCAGAGTGGATTAAGGTCTCTTTTGTGCTGTATATGGCGTTACTGCTGACCCGTGAAAAACGAAATTCAGTAGTGCCGCTGTTGGGGCCATTGATGGCGCTGTTTTTGATCACTTTATTATTATTGGCTGAGCCGGATCTTGGTGCCGCGGCGGTACTGGCGATGACAGCCGCAGGCATGCTCTTCCTGGCTGGTTTGCCGCTCTGGCAGTTTGCGGTGCTCGCCAGTGGACTTTTTGGGGCGGTGACGGTTCTTACATTTACCTCTCCCTATCGTCTGGCTCGTCTAACTGCGTTTCTTGACCCGTGGGCAGATCCGCTGGCAACCGGCTTCCAGCTTACTCAGTCGCTGATGGCGTTTGGGCGCGGTGGCTGGATGGGCGTTGGTCTTGGTCAGAGCGTGCAAAAGCTGTTTTATCTCCCTGAAGCGCATACCGATTTTTTATTAGCGGTGATAGCCGAGGAGCTCGGTCTGATCGCTGTGTTGCTGCTGCTAGCGGCTTATGCCTGGCTGACATTACGAGCGTTTACGATTGCCCGTGCTGCCCTGGCCAGGGGTGATCAGTTCGCTAGCCAACTGGCTTATGGCGTCGGTTTGCTGATTGGTGTGCAGGCCCTGGTGAATTGTGGTGTCAATATGGGTGTGATGCCGACCAAGGGGCTGACTTTGCCGCTATTAAGCTATGGCGGTAGTAGTCTGCTATTCACCTGTTTTGCCTTGGGTTTATTACTGCGCGTTGACCATGAAAATCGGACAATGAAATGAGCCGGGTGTTGATTATGGCCGGGGGTACGGGCGGCCACGTGATTCCCGGCCTGGCGGTAGCCGAAGTGTTACGTCGCGGTGGTACGGATGTTTGCTGGTTAGGCACCGCTGCGGGTATTGAAGCGAGATTAGTTCCTGCCGCCGGAATATCGTTGCATACGATTGCGAGTAAAGGGTTGCGCGGTGGTAACTGGTTACGGATTGTTTTGGCCCCTTTTATGCTGATCCACTCTCTCTGGCAGGCGTTGGTTTTGCTGAGGCGAGTGCGCCCGTCGGTGGTGTTGGGCATGGGCGGTTACGCGGCCGGCCCGGGTGGTCTGGCGGCCTGGCTGATGCGCGTGCCATTAGTAGTGCATGAACAGAACAGGGTGACGGGGTTGACCAACCGGCTATTGCGGCCACTGGCTCGAGTGATGATGTATGGATTTCCACAGACCGTGACCGAGAGTCAGGCCATTAAGGTGAAAGATCACGGCGATTCGACGGGTGTTGTTGTGGGTAATCCGGTTGGTCGTGCCATAGAGGGCGCTTCGACAACGATTCGCCGCGAGTCGGGTCCGACTCGAATTTTGGTGCTTGGCGGTAGTCAGGGTGCGCGAGCATTAAACCAGGCAGTGGCGGAGTTTTGTATCGCCCAAAACGGTAACGATCAGTACGAAATATGGCATCAGTGCGGCACTAAATTACTGGATGAAACTCGAGCACTTTATTCGAATGACCATCGCAATTCCGTGATTGGCTCGGGTTTGCGCCTGGATGGTTTTATTGACGACATGGCCGCCGCTTATCACTGGGCTGATTTGGTCATTGCCCGCGCCGGTGCGCTGACTATTAGCGAGCTCTGTTTAGCTCATAAGCCATCGATACTGGTGCCGTTACCCACGGCGGTTGGCGATCATCAGACGGCCAATGCGAACTATTTAACCGAACAAAACGCTGCGATTTTATTGCCCCAATCGCAATTGAGTATAGAGGCTTTGAGCGCAGCGATTGAATCGTTAGCCGATGCTGATCGTCGTCAGGTCATGGCAGATGCGGCCGGAGAACTCGCCCGCCCAGATGCAGCCCAGCGGGTTGCCGAGACCTGCCTGGAGTGGCGTGATGCGTAATCGTGTTAACCGGATTCACTTTATCGGCATCGGCGGAGTCGGCATGAGTGGCATCGCCGAAGTTTTGCTCCACGAAGGCTACCAGGTTTCGGGTTCAGACCAACGCGAAAGCACGCCTGCAGCCCGATTGAGAGAATTGGGCGCGAACGTGGTGATTGGCCACGATGCTAGCCTGATAGAACAGGTTGATGTGGTGGTGACATCCACAGCAATTCCGGCGACCAATCCAGAACTGGTTGCTGCCCGGTCGGCGCAGATTCCGGTAGTGCCTCGGGCAGAAATGCTTGCCGAACTCATGCGTCTCCGTAGCGGTATTGCGATTGCTGGAACCCATGGCAAGACCACAACCACCAGCCTCGTGGCGAGCGTGCTGGCACAGGAAGGCATGGATCCAACCTTCGTTATTGGCGGGCAATTAAAAGCGGCGAATAGCAATGCACGCCTGGGCGCTGGCGAATACCTGGTCGCGGAAGCAGATGAGAGTGACGCATCATTTTTGCATCTCAATCCGCAGATCGCGGTGGTCACTAATATCGACCTTGATCACATGGAGACTTACGGCGGGGATCGTGGACGTCTCGACGCGGTGTTTGTCGAGTTCATCCATCGGTTGCCGTTTTACGGTCTTGCAGTGCTCTGTGTGGATGACCCGGGGGTACGTCGCATTGAATCAAAACTGCAGAAACCAAAAATAACCTACGGATTTGATGCGTCGGCAGACTATCGAGCACATCAAGTTCGCTATGTCGGTACCCAAAGCTATTTCTCGGTAGACCGGCCAGGAGAGCCGGACTGGTTGCAGGTTGAGCTGAATATGCCTGGTAGACATAATATTCTTAATGCTCTGGCGGCCATCGTTGTTGCCGACGAAGTCGGTGTGAGTGCTGAAGCGATTTGTCGCGGTTTGCAGGTGTTTAGTGGCGTTGCGCGTCGTTTTGAGCAGTTGGGTGATATTCAGTTTGGTGATAACTGTTTTTCGTTGATTGATGACTACGCTCATCATCCCCGGGAAGTTGCCGCCACTTTGCTAGCTGCACGCCAGGCATGGCCAAACCGGCGCCAGGTGGTGGTGTTTCAGCCGCATCGTTACAGTCGTACCCGCGATCTGTTCGAAGACTTTTGCACTGAACTGGCCGCCGCTGATTTGCTCATATTGCTGGAGGTCTATTCGGCCGGTGAAGTGCCGATTGCCGGCGCAGATGGTGCCAGCCTGGCCAGAGCGATTCGTCAACGCGGCAAGCTTGATCCGGTATTTGTAGCCGACAAAACCAGGCTGTCCGATACCCTGCAGTCACTGATTAGTGACGGTGATCTACTGCTAACTCTCGGTGCTGGGGATATCGG
>QNFC01000167.1 GCA_003645395.1 Gammaproteobacteria bacterium | reverse complement strand
CCGCCATGGAGATGGCTTTAAAAACCTGGAACGGGGGTGAATGGTGGAAAGTTGGCGGCGGCGGCACCGCCTGGGATTCTATGGCCTTCGACCCAGAGCTCAACCTGCTTTACATCGGCGTCGGTAACGCGTCCCCCTGGAGCCGTTGGGAGCGTAGCCCCGGCGGCGGCGACAACCTGTTTCTATCATCCATGGTCGCGCTGAACCCGGATACCGGCGAGTATGTCTGGCACTACCAGACCACCCCGGCTGAAACCTGGGATTACACCGCCACCCAGCACATGATTCTGGCCGATATCGACATCGACGGCGTGACCCGCAAGGTAATTATGCAGGCGCCAAAAAACGGCTTCTTTTACGTCATCGACCGCGAGACCGGCGAGTTCATCTCTGCCGAAAACTACGTACCGGTGAACTGGGCCAGCCACGTTGACCCAGCAACCGGACGTCCGGTTGAGACCGACGAGCAGTTTCGCGATCAGGCCAAAATGACCGTGCCTTCGCCCTTTGGCGGCCACAACTGGCAACCGATGAGTTACCACCCCGGCACCGGACTGGTCTATATCCCCGCGCGGGAAATGGCCTTTAAATACGAGCGGGAAGCTGATTTCGAGTTTGGTAAAAACCGCTGGAACATGGCCATCAACATGGACGCGATGATGCCGCCAGCCGGAATTGAACCCAAACTGATGCGCCGTATTATGAAAGCCATGGCCCGCGGCCATATCAGCGCCTGGGACCCGGTCAGCCAACGCGAGGTGTGGCGAGTGGAGCACCCCGGACCCTGGGACGGCGGTATGCTCTCCACCGCAGGAAACCTGCTTTTTCAGGGTACGGCTGAGGGAAAACTCAAGGCCTACGACGTCCACGACGGCAGACTGCTGTGGCAACATGACACCCAGTCGGGCATCGTCGCGGCACCGATGAGTTACTCCATAGATGGCGACCAGTACGTGGCAATCATGGTCGGCTGGGGCGGCGCACTGGGGCTGGCCGGCGGCATAGCCCCGCACCTGGGGACCAAAGTCGGTGGTCGGTTGCTGACCTTCAAACTCGGCGCACAGGGAGAACTGCCGCCCGTTCCAGAACCACCCGCCCTGCCCGAACCGCCTGCACAAACTGCCAGCGCCGAAACCATCAACCAGGGTCATCAGCTCTATCACACCTATTGCAATGTCTGTCACGGCATGGGTGCGGAATCTGCGGTAATCGCTGACCTGCGTCACATGACCCCGCAGACACATCAAATTTTCAACAACATTGTGCTCGACGGAGCCTACAGCGGCATGGGTATGGCCGGGTTTTCTGACTATATAACTGAAGACGATGCGGATGCGATTCACGCCTATTTGATTGCAATGGCCCATGCGGAACAGACCGAACTAGCCGAGTCTGGAATCTGGTCCAACATCAAAGGTTTTTTTTACGACATCGCCGGGTCGCTGGCCGCCTTCTATGTTGACCTCTCCACCTAAGCTCTGAATAGACACTTGTAACTATGCAATTTTACGACCAACACCCGCCGTGGCGGCGGGTGTTGGTTCTCCCTGCTGCCTGTTTAATCAGCCTGTTTTCGGTCGCTGCCGGACTGGCTGCTCAAGCCGAGCCGCTGCAACTACCCACCATAGCGGTCAATGCAGACCAACAACGCAGTGACGTCTGGCAGCCAGTCGGTAACAGCAGCCGTCTAACAGAGCAGGAGATTTCGCACACTTCTGCGGTCCACGCCGCCGAACTGCTAAACCAGCTTCCCGGGGTCTGGATCAGCCGCGGCAATGGTCAGGAAAGCCTAACCGCCATTCGTTCGCCAGTACTCACCGGACCCGGCGCCTGCGGCGCTTTCCTGGTGTTGGAAAACGGCATCCCTATTCGCCCTGCCGGGTTTTGCAACGTCAACAACCTGTTTGAAATTGATTACGAACAGGCGGGCGAAATTGAGGTAATTCGTGGCCCGGCCAGCGCACTGTATGGTGGTAATGCCCTCCATGGCGTAATTAATGTCCGCAATGCCCAACCTGATCCCGCCGGCGGCCAACTGGCGCGACTGGAAGCCGGCGAGCACGATTTTGGTCGGCTGCTCTACTCAAACAATATTGTTGCGGATGAAAGTCTATGGCGGGTCGACTACCTGGGTGCACACGATGGCGGCTGGCGCGACGACTCCGGCTACGACCAGCAGAAGCTGGTCCTGCAACATCATCGGCAAATCGGCAGCTGGCAAGCTAACGGTCAGCTCACCGGCACCTGGCTGGAGCAGGAAACCGCCGGCTACATTTTTGGAGAAGACGCCTACAAAAAAGCAGGGTTAAGACGAGATAATTTCAACCCCGAAGCCTATCGTAACGCCTGGGCGACTCGGGCATCACTGGCAATGACCAAACCCTGGGGCGACAGTGGTTGGCTGAGCCTGACCCCTTATATACGCAGCTCAAAAATGGAGTTTCTACAACATTATTTGCCGGAGAAATCCCGCGAACATAATGGCCAGAAAAGTGTCGGTCTGCTCACCACTTTCGGTGATGAATTTGGTAACGGTCATTTATGGAATGGCACCCTGCAGGCAGAATACGCGGACGGATTCCTGAAAGAAGTACAGCCCTATCCCGTCGATAGCAATTCGGCTTTCCTGGTCGAAACCCGGCCCCCAGGCATTCATTACGACTATCAGGTAGACAGTATTCTGCTAGCAGGCCACGCCAATATCGATTGGCAGCTGACCCCCCGACTGCGGTTAGTCAACAGCCTTCGTCTCGAAACTCTGCGCTACGACTACGATAACCAATATCTTGATGGCAACAGCAAACCGGACGGAACCCCCTGCGGGTTTGGTGGCTGTCGTTTTAGCCGCCCGGCAGACCGCGATGACACCTTCAACAATATCGGCGGGCGACTCGGCCTGAACTACACCGATTCCCGTCAAGCTCAATGGTATTTAACCGGCGGTTACGGATTTCGCCCACCGCAAGCAACCGAGCTATATCGGCTTCAGTCAGGCCAAACTGTCGCCGACCTCGACTCCGAAACCATCAGCAGTGTGGAACTGGGTCACCGCGGCTATACCGGCCCCATCAACTACCAGCTGACCCTGTTTGCAATGAGCAAACATAACGTCATTTTGCGCGATGCCACGGGAGCCAATATCAGCAACGGCAAAACCCGTCATCACGGCGTTGAGCTTGATCTATCCTGGCAAATCAGCTCTCGCCAATCACTGCAACTCAGCGCTACCCAGGCCCTGCACCGCTATGCCTTCGACTCCAACCTGCGCGGCGGTGAAAAAATTCATGATGGCGATGAAGTGGACACGGCACCCAGACACATGGCGAGCCTCATCTGGCGCTACGAAGATCCCGGCGATTACTGGCTGGAGCTGCAGGGGCAATACATGGGTAGTTACTCTATGGATGCAGCAAACCGGCACCGCTACGCCGGTCACCAAACCCTGGATCTGCGCAGCGGGTACGCATTAACTGACAAAATCGGCGTACGAATATCGGTGATTAACGTCACCAACGAAGACTACGCCGAGCGCGCCGATTTTGCTTTTGGCAACTATCGCTACTTCCCCGGCGAGTCCCGCCAGGTGCGATTGGCTCTGCAAACAAGCTGGTAATCAGTCAGCGCGCAATGAATCCATTGCATGAGCTAAAAATCACCCACCCCACATGGACGCCGAAAAGCGGGGGCAGATCTCTGGCTGTTTTCCTGCAACCTCAGCCAATTTCCCTGCGGGCGGCAGCCAAATCCGCACTGGCGGCTTGACGCAAAAACATTAAATCCGCACCGAGCAAAATAAACCGGAACCCCTGATCCATCAATGGCGAAACCTGGCCTGGCCCCAACGCGAAAGTACCTGCTGCTACCCCGTTTTTATTGCAGGCGGCGACAATTCTCTGCCGGGCTTCGACCATATCCGGGTGATCAAACTGGCCCAGAACCCCCAATGCCGCGCTCATATCCAGGGGCCCCAGCAAGGCGACATCAACCCCATCAATGGCAACGATTTCGTCAATATCAGCCAACGCCTCAAGGGTTTCTATCTGCACGGTAAATAGCAGATTTTTATTGGCGTACTCAACAAACTCCGGCATCGGCATAGCGCCGTACCCAGCCTGTCGTGGCATCGATAATCCACGGTTTCCCTCGGGCAGATAGCGGGCAGCGTGAATTGCCTCTTCCACCTCTGCGGCACTGCGCACATTCGGCAAAATTATTCCTGCCGCTCCAGCATCGAGCAGGCGGCAGATATCGCGGGAATGACTGCCCGGCACGCGCACTAGTGGACAGATACCGCTGACCTCAGCCGCCCTTGAGAGGTTTTCCATCGCCGCCGGCAACAGCGGACTGTGTTCACCATCGAGCATGACAAAGTCATAGCCGGCATGACCGAGTATTTCGGTAATGCCCGGCACAGGCATCGTCTGCAAATAGCCAAACTGAGTTTCACCCTGGCTGAGCCGCTGCTTAACCTCATTGATCTGTAGCATTGCTTTCCTCCCTTATTAACAATTCAAACCGTCGCGCCGCCATGAAAACGCAGTTCGG
>QNFC01000166.1 GCA_003645395.1 Gammaproteobacteria bacterium | reverse complement strand
TGGCCTACTCGGACTGGCCGGAATGATTGGCCAGTCACTACGCTTTAACCAGGGCGGCTACACCCGCAGCCAGTCAACCTTTCTGGCCTACGAAATCATCGATGCTATGCGCGCTAATCCAGATAACGCAGCCAGCTATGCGGTTGCGTATGTTCCAGGCACGCACATTTGTATCGTCAATCCGGCAGCTGCGCACAATCTGGTAGACGCGACGTTAGGCTGTTGGCACCGCAGAGTTACTGCAGAACTCCCAGGTGGAACGGCAACCATCGTCAATAATCCTGGCGGTGGCAACCCCCTGGAATACGAAATAACCATGACCTGGACAGACCGGGCACACGACCAGCCGATCAGCCAAACCTGGACGGTGGAGATCAGCTAATGGCCAAACAGCAAAAAAGTCATGCCCCCGTTAACAAACGAACTGCGGGCTTCACGCTCATCGAGGTGATGACCGCAGTAGTTATCGGTTCGATCCTGATGGTTGCTGCAGTGACCATTATGGTCAACAGCAAAGATACCTACGAAGTACAGGACGACCTCGGGCGATTACAGGAAAACGCCCGGTTTGCCATGCACCTGTTGGCCAAAGATATCCGGATGGCAGGCTACTTTGGGTGTAGTGCAAAATCCGGTGACATTTATGACCACATTGAGGATGGCGGGAGTGGCAATTTATTTAACTCCAGCGCTGGTTTGGAAGGGATGGATAACTACGATGCCGCTGCGACCTGGGAGCCCTCCGGAAAGATTGCTAATGTTGATGGATTAGCCGGCATTACCTTTTTACCCGACAGCGACGGTCTGACCGTCCGCTACCTTGACCCCTCTACTGCAATTGACGTCGTCGCAAAAATGCCGCAAGCATCCGCCGATATAGAGGTCACCAATACTGCGGGCCTGGTAGATGGTCAGATCATCGCCATCACCGACTGTGCGAGCGCTGACATTGTTCAAATCACCTCCCTGCCAGGTGGCCTAAAAATTCAGCACAACTCAGGGGGCGGCACGACTCCAGGGAACGTTAATTCAGGTTTGGAATGGAATTTTCCGGGTTGCGGTGCCGCCAACTGTTTGAGCAAACAATACGGTGATGATGCGAAAGTAATGTCTTTAAAAGCGGTTCGCTATTTTTTGCAGGATAAAGACGCTGACGGTAGCCCTTCACTGTACCGTGTTGTCATCACACCAAGCGGTGGCAACGCAGTATTTGCGGCACAAAAACTGGTCGCCGGAGTGGACTCACTACAGCTAACTTATGGGGAAGACACAACAGGTGATGGTAGGGCGGATACCTACCGCCCAGCAAGTGGTGTTGGAAGCTGGAGTAATGTTTCGACTGTAAAGATTGGCATGCTTTTCCAAACCGTCGATGAATACGGTCAGCAGACCGATACAATCGCCCACACGGTTGCTCTCGGAAATTCGGTCAATGGCGAAGACTTCGCTGCTCAGAACGACCACCGTCGTCGACGCCTGTTTACCTCTACTGTTTTGCTAAGAAACCCACAGTGAGCATTATGGACAAAAAATTTAAAACCCCGCCCACCGGCGGAAATGGTCAACGCGGTGCAGTATTGGTAGTAGCACTGGTGTTATTGACCGTACTGACGTTTATCGCTGTTACAGCACTAAACACCAGCAGTATGGAACAGAAAATGGCGGGAAATACTCAGGAAAATCACCGAGCATTTCATACTGCGGAAACCGGACTTTCCAGCATTTTTTCTGATTCTAGTAAATTCGTGCTGACAACCGATGCAACATTAGTTGACTGCCCCGCAGGGACTGGAACCAAAATTATTCTTTCCAACATTGGAGATTACCTGGCCAACAGCACCGTGTGCACTGGATTCGTAACCTGGACAGCACCGCCGCGAGGTTCTGGCTACAGCGCATCAACTTTTTCTGCCGCTCACTTTGAAATGACCAGTACCGGCGGAACCACTTCGCAGGCTAGCGTTGAAATCCATGGTGGTGCCTACCAAATCGCTCCGGGCGGTTCTTAAATTTTAGTGGTGATAAAAAGACCCAACTTGTTGTGTTCCGATACCCACTGTGAAGCGGCATGAGAACATCAAGAGCATTTAAGAAACCAACGAACGTGGCGATAGCTCCACGCTCTGAGACAACCGCCGACTATTTATAACTGCGTTACAACGTGGAGATGATCAATGCAATCAACCAATAATAGGCCCCCGCAACGCGGGTTTACGCTAATAGAACTAATGATCGTCGTGACCATTGTTGCCCTACTGGCGGCAGTTGCGTTGCCCAGCTACCAGGACTACTCGCGCCGAGCGCGTCGATCCGATGCACAGAATACGTTAATGACACTGAGTAATAATCTGGAAAAGTTCTATTCCGACAACAACACCTACACGGTTGACTTAGCTGGAATGAGCTATACAGAAAGCGCCGCAGACACCATCACCTCGCCAGAAGGTCATTACACTGTTCAAGTCGCTGCCGGTCCAGCTGCAGGCGGCATCCTGGTCAGTTACATTGCAACTGCGACGGCGATAGGCAGTCAGACAAGCGATACCGACTGCGCCACTATCACCTATGACTCAACTGGCGCTAAAAACAGCACCCCGGCTGGCAATGACTGTTGGCATTGACCCCCACCCATGTGGCAGTTTTCCGATTTTGATGTTGTAACAATGGTGGTAGCATAGGCTCGCGCAGATTTGCGCATCTCGGCACTCACTGTGCTGAATCCGTATCCTCTGCTCGACGATAAGCCGGGCCAACATCAGAGTCGAACACTGCAATTGCAGCCTGTCAGAATTGCGCGGGATGAACACCCTGTTTCTCGCGCTCAAATTAGTAAAAACGCGCTTACCGTTCTCTACGGCTTGAAAAAAGCCGGCTACCAGGCCTGTCTGGTTGGGGGCGGGGTACGCGACCTGCTGGTCGATATCAAACCGAAAGATTTTGATATTGCCACTGATGCGTTACCAGAAGAGGTCCGAAAAGTCTTTCGCAACTGTCGGTTGATCGGACGAAGGTTTCGCCTCGCCCATGTTCACTTCGGCCGAGAAATAATCGAGGTGGCAACCTACCGGGCCGCTCACGATAAGGCCGAAACTTCCGACCAGGCATCAACGAAAGACGCTCAAATCGTTCGCGACAACGTATTCGGCAACCGCGATGAAGACGCATTGCGTCGAGACTTCTCTATCAATGCGCTTTATTACGATATTACTGACTTTTCGATTATTGACTACTTCGGCGGTTTCGAGGACATAGCGAAGCGCCAGCTGCGCATGATTGGCACCCCAGACCAACGCTACCGAGAAGACCCGGTGAGACTACTGCGGGCGGTACGGTTGGCGGCGAAACTCGATTTTTCTATTGAAAAGGCCACCGCCGAGCCCATCAGCCAGCTGGGGCCGTTATTGGACAACGTTCCACGGGCACGCCTGTTTGAAGAGATGCTCAAACTCTTTCAAAGTGGCCACGCCCAACGCAGTTATGAAATGTTGCAGCAATATGACCTCACTCAGCACTTGCTGCTATGGCCAGTCGAAGTCAATCCCGTTGATCAAAACCTGGTTGAACTGGCTCTGCAAGATAGTGACCAACGGTTGCGTGACGGCAAGAAAATCGCACCTTTTTTTACGCTAGCCGCACTGCTATGGCCTGTTCGCCAATCCATCGTTCGCCAGGAAATGGCCAACCACGACGACATCCACGCTTTACATAGCTTGGCCAGCCACCGTGCGATCGCAGACCAAAATCATCTGCTAGCGATTCCCAAACGCATCGCCCAACCGATTCAGGAAGTCTGGAATCTGCAGGACAGATTTGAACGCCGAGTCGGCAAAAAGCCCGTCAAATTGTTACACCACCCCCGTTTTCGTGGTGCTTATGACTTTCTGTTGTTGCGCGCCCGAGCGAGACAAAATTCTGATCAAAACGATAATCAGGATCTGACCGAACTGGCCCAGTGGTGGACCGACTTCCAGCACACTGACGAGACTCACCGCGACACCATGACACGACCAAAATCTTCGCACAGCAAACCGCGACGACGGCGTACCCGGCGACCAGCAAAACCTGAGTAACAAATGGCCAGCACTTCTACTGCAACCCGATGCTATATCGGACTTGGCAGCAACCTCGACGACCCTGTGGGACAAATTGAAACCGCGCTGCACGAACTGCACGCCCTGCCGACCACGTCCTGCGTAAAAACGTCCTCGCTCTACCATAGCCAGCCAATGGGCCCTGCAGACCAGCCTGACTACATTAACGCGGTCGCCGAGTTGACCACCAGTCTGCCCGCTGAAGCGCTGCTCAATGAAATGTTACAGATAGAGACGAACCACGGGCGTCTGCGGACATCTCATGACAGCAAAAAAAACGGTCCTCGAACCCTTGATCTCGACCTGCTGCTTTATGACGGTCTAAGACTTGATTTACCAGGACTTACTCTGCCCCACCCCGGCCTCCATCAACGAGATTTCGTTGTTCTGCCACTATTAGAAATTGCACCATTGCTCACCATTCCTGGACTTGGCCGGCTATCTACGCTTCAACAAATGAGTACCAATCACGGTGCATTTCGTGG
>QNFC01000165.1 GCA_003645395.1 Gammaproteobacteria bacterium | reverse complement strand
TTATGTGAAGTTATAGATTAAGATAGTGTTGTAATAGTATGATACAAAGATGCTTTTCTATTTAATATATCGAACGTTATTTGAACTTTAGAATGTTATGCCCTGGATGGGTATAGGACGACCAGCCATGCAAATTACTTTTATTTTTGTGCACAGGTTTTTTTACGGTATTTATTTATTACTGCCAGTGCTGATCGTTTTGACAGCCCTGGTGATCGCACTCGGCCAGGTGGTAGGAAGAATTGAAAAATGGGGCTGGTTCAACACGCTTTATTGGTCATTCATAACAGCTTTGACGGTTGGCTATGGCGACATACGACCTTCTACGCACAGGACGAAAATGCTATCTGCGGTGATTGCGCTGATCGGAATAATGTTTACCGGGGTTATCGTGGCGATCACTGTGGCCGCGGCGACTAAAGCGCTGACCAGTGTTATTGATGTGGGCGCTGTAGTATCGACCCAGGTGAGTAAATAAACCTTAGGTGGCTTTAGTGGTTACGGGGGATGACCGAGTAGTCGCTGTTTGCCCAGCAATATTACGGTGTTTCCGAGTCTATCTCCTGCTCTATTTCTTCCGGTTCTGGAGGCGTCCAGCCCCCGCCAAGCGCTTTATAAAGGTCGACATGAGCGTTCAGCGTTTCCTGCAAAGAACTGCTTTCATTTAGCTCGGCGGTAAACAGACTGCGGTTGGACTCAAGCACCTCGAGATAGTCAACGAATCCGGCATCGTAGCGAGCGCGAGATAACCGTTCTGCGTTGCGCGCTGCTTTCGCCTGCAGGTGATAGGCGGCGTAAGTATCCCGGTAGCTGCTCACCGCGACCAACGCGTCGGCTACTTCGCGAAAAGCCAGCTGTAAAGTCGCCTCGTAGGCATACAGAGCCTGTTCGGTACGCGCTCGTTGCGCTTCGCTTTGCGCCTTCAGTTGTCCCCAGTTGAGTAGGGGGGCAAAGATATTGCCGGCTATGCCCCAGCTTTCGGCATCGCTGTCGTTGAGATCGTGCAATTCATCGCTAACAGCGCCATAACTTCCCGTAAGTGACAGCGACGGGTAGCGCAGCGCTTCGGCGACCCCAATCAGTGCTGTTTCTGCGTGGAGCTGTTGTTCTGCTGCAATCACATCGGGTCGGCGTTGTAACAATTCCGAGGGCAGCCCTGTGGGGATTTCAGGTAAAAGTTGCTGCTCTTTAAGTGTTAATCCGCGGGCGATGGGGCCAGGGTTGCGGCCCAGCAATATCGACAGCGCATACTCGGTTTGCGCGATTTGTCGTTGAAATGTCGCGATGGCGACCTGAGCAGTGGCCAGCTCTATCTGTGCCTGGTTAACGTCCAGTTCAGGCACGGTTCCTTTGTCAAATCGCGCTTCGATAATATTCAGGCTATCCTGGCGAGTTTTGAGTGTGTGCTGCGATATGAGCAGGCGTTCGTCCAGATCGCGAAGCAGCAGATAACCGCTCGCCACGTTGGCGACCAGACTTAACGATACATAGTGGTAGACAGCTTCGCTGGCCAGCAGGGAGGCCTGTGCGCTTTCAGTTGCCCGACTTAATTTGCGCCATAGATCCAGCTCGAAGGAGAGGTTGCCGGCTATTGAGTAACTGGTTACTGTGCCGGCGCCGGGCACCAGTAGCTGACTCTGTTTGCCGCGTCCCGCACCGCCGGTAATGTCCAGAAACGGAAACTGGTTGGCCCGTACGCTGGTGAGTTGAGCGTCAGCCTGTGCAACACGGCTCAAGGAGACGCTCAGGTCTTTATTCTCCGCCAGGGCAACGCGGATCAGCGCCTCTATCTGATCATCCTGAAAAACCTCCCACCAGGGCAGGTTGGCAATGCTTTCGCCCTGTTCGTGGCTGGTTACGTAAGTACCTGGCACGTTCAGTGCCGGTCGTTCGTAGTCGGGTGTTAATGCGCACCCTGAGATCAGCGCGACAGACAATATAACAAAACCAAAACGGGACATTTATGCCCCCCCCTTGGCGGGGGTTTCTGCGTCACTCTCTGTTTCAGAGCCAGGGGGTGGCGTCTCCTTTTTTCCACCCAGATACCGTTCCACCGCAATAAACATCGCGGGCACCAGTACCACGCCAACCACAGTGGCGATCAACATCCCGCTGAATACAGTCATGCCCATTACTTTCCGTGCTTCGGCCCCGGCGCCACTGGCAACCAACAGCGGCAACACCCCTAAAATAAACGAGAAAGCGGTCATTAGAATGGGCCGAAAGCGCTTATGAGCAGCCTCCATGGCCGCTTCAAAAGCAGGCTTGCCTTTTTCCATTTCCATCTTGGCAAACTCGACAATAAGAATAGAGTTTTTTGCCGCCATGCCGATCAACATCACCAGCCCGATCTGTGCAAAAACATTGTTCTCGTAACTTTCGCTCATCATGCGCGCGACCCATAGACCGCCTACCGCACCAAACACCGCTACCGGTGTCCCCGCTAACACCGACAGGGGTAGAGACCAGCTTTCGTACTGAGCGGCCAGGATGAGGAAGACAAACACCAGCGCCATGACGAAAACCGTCGTACCGCTGCCCTCGGCGGCCTTCTCCTGATAAGACATCCCACTCCATGTATAGGACATGTCATCAGGCAGTACCTCAGCAGCAATTTCCTCCAGTGCAGCCAGGGCCTGAGCAGAGCTATAACCCGGTGCAGGTTGCCCAGCAACCTCAGCAGAACGGTAAAGATTAAAGCGGTTTGTAAATTCCGTACCACTGGTATTGCTTGTATCGACCAGGGTCGACAGCGGCACCATGCCACCCTCAGCATTGCGCACGTAGAAAAAGCGTATGCCATCAACATCTGCACGATATTCAGGCTCGGCCTGGACAAAAACTTTGTAGAGCCTGCCAAAGCGGTTGAAATCGTTTACGTAGGCGCCACCAAGAAATGCGCCTATCGAGGTATTGAGATCCTGTAATGAAACCCCGAGTTTAAGCGCCTTGGCATCGTCAATATCAAGGAATAACTGAGGTACATCGGTGCGGAACAGTGTGTAGGCCTGACCAATCGCCGGATGTTCGTTTGCTTTTCTGACAAATGCCGTGGCCTGTTCGGCCAGGTAAGCCGGCGAATTGCCGCTGCGATCCTGCAACATCATGGTAAAACCTGAACCCGTGCCCAGACCGGGGATTGCCGGCGGACCGAAGGCAAAGGCCGTGGCGCCCTTCACGCCCTGCGCAAAAGCAGCATTCAAACGACGCACAATATTCCTGGCGTGATCCTTTTCTTCGGGCCGCTGATCCCAGTCTTTGAGCTGAACAAACACAAAACCGGCATTGGACTGAATGGTTCCGCTGAGCATGCTATAGCCGGCAACCACAGTGGAATTCTCAATTGCGTCAAATTCCGCTAGTACTGCTTCGACCTCTATCGCAACCTCCTCGGTGCGCTGTAACGATGCGGCATCCGGCAGCATAAAGGCTGCCAGCACATAACCCTGATCTTCTTCCGGCACAAAGCCACCGGGCAACACCTGGAACAATACCACCAGCCCGCCAATTAGCACTGCCAGTAACATCCCTGCCCGCATCAATTTTTCGGAAAAAAAACGGGTTAGTACCATGAACTTCTCGGTCGCCTTCTCAAAACCCCGATTGAAAATATCGAAGAAGCGACCCAGGCGACCCTTATCCTCGCTCGGCGGTTTAAGCAGCAGAGCCGAGAGGGCAGGGCTAAGTGTCAGCGCATTAATGGAGGAAATTGCTACCGCTACCGCAATGGTGATGGCAAATTGTTGATACAGCCTGCCAGTAATCCCCGGCGTCATCGCTACCGGCACAAACACTGCAATCAGCGCCAGAGAGGTTGCAACAATGGGGCCAGAAACCTCGCGCATTGCCGCTATAGTGGCCTCGCGGGAAGACATGCCCTCTTCCATTTTTGTAGTAACCGCTTCGACCACGACAATGGCATCATCGACCACGATGCCGATCGCCAGCACCAGTCCTAACAATGAAAGGGTGTTAATCGAAAACCCTAACAGGGGGAATACCGCGAAAGCGCCTATCAGTGACACCGGCACAGCCAGTGCCGGAATGAAGGTTGCGCGGCCGCTTTGCAAAAAGATGTAAACCACCATAATCACCAACGCCAGCGCCTGAAACAGCGTGATGACGATTTCACGAATGCCCTCTGTTATCGGCTTGGTGGTGTCGAGTGAAATAACGTACTCGACGTCGTCAGGCAGGCGCTCACCAATGCGTTCCATTGTCGACAGTACCTGTTCGGCGACATCAAGGCCGTTAGCATCGGGGAGCTGAAAAACCTGCAATAACGCAGCTTCAGACCCGTCAAGTCGCGATTTAATCAGGTAGTTTTGGGTGCCAAGCTCAATGCGCGTGACATCTTTGAGCAGGACCTGCGAACCATCGGGGTTAGAGCGAACGACAATACCGCCAAACTCTTCGGCTGTCTCAAAGCGCCCCCCGGTATTTACCGTATAAGTAAATTCGGTACCTTCCGGCGCTGGTGGCCCGCCAATCTGGCCAGCGGGTACCAGCACGTTTTGCTGCTGGATTGCACTGGTGATATCTGGAACAGTAAGCCCCAGCTTGGATAGCTGATCCGGCTTGATCCACACTCGCATTGAGTATTCGGTAAT
>QNFC01000164.1 GCA_003645395.1 Gammaproteobacteria bacterium | reverse complement strand
TGCTGGATGATCAGGAAGAGCTACCGCAGTTAGAGGAAAAATCCATCTACCTGGCGGTTGAACTGGATCTGGAAAATGGCCAGAGGCTCTATTCGTTAATCGCTATCCCCACCGAGAAACTGGGCCGTTTCGTGCCCATTCCGCGTCGGTACTCCAGCGGCAAGAAGGCGTTTATCATTCTTGACAACATTATTCGTCACTGTCTCGCTGATGTTTATAACGAGGTGATGAACGTTGCCCGGGTGAGTGCCTATACGATAAAGGTTACTCGTGATGCCGAGCTGGAAAAAGATGAAGCGATCACCGGTAGCCTGATGGAAAACCTCTCAACGAGCCTGAAAAAGCGGCTCGCCGGGACCCCGGTGAGGTTTATCTACGACCGTGAAATGCCCGCCGCGATGATCCATTTTTTTGCTGAACAGTTTGGATTGGGTGATAAGGAGAATCTCACCGCCGGTGGGCGATACCATAATTTTAAAGATTTTATTAAATTCCCGGCGGTCGGGCGTGGGCATCTGGTTTACGAGCGTCTAAAACATGTACGCTCGCCTCAGTTTCACCAGCACCGAAATCTCTTCAAGGCCATAAGCGAGCAGGATATTCTGCTCTACTACCCCTATCACGATTTCAGATATTTCTCTGACCTGCTCAGGCAAGCGTCGATTGATCCAAAAGTCACCGCCATTTCCATCTCAATTTATCGGGTGGCGAGCGACTCCCGCGTCGTCCGGGCGCTGATTGCAGCGGCTCAAAATAACAAGCTGGTCAGCGTTAATGTTGAGCTACAGGCCCGGTTTGATGAGGAGGCGAATATAGAGTGGTCAAAGTTGCTGACCGAGGCGGGGGTCAGGGTGGAGTTCGGCATACCCAACCTTAAAGTACACACCAAAATTTGCCTGATCAAGCGGATGGAGAAGGGCAAAGAGGTTAAATATGCTCATATAGGTACTGGCAACTTTCATGAGCATACCGCTGAAATTTATACTGATTTCAGCCTGTTTACCTGCCACCCAGAAATTACCGAGGAGGTTGGCAAGGTGTTCGACTTCATCAGCCATCCTTACCGCTCACTTAAATTCAAGCACCTCTGGGTCTCACCACTGAACAATCGAGAGAATTTTCGTGTCCGTATCAACCGCGAGGCTGACAACGCCCGCAAGGGTAAGCCGGCGAAAATAATGCTCAAAGCGAATAATCTGGTTGATAGCGAGATCACCGATCTGTTGTATAAGGCCAGTCAGGCTGGGGTGAAGATTCGTCTGCTTATCCGTGGCATGTGTTGCCTGACCCCGGGCGTAAAAGGGTTGAGTGAAAACATTACCGTAGTAAGCATTGTTGATCGGTTTTTAGAGCACGCTCGGGTGAGTGTTTTTCACAACCTGGGTGATCCTGAGGTGTTTATTTCGTCTGCCGATTTAATGAAGCGGAACCTGGATTATCGGGTTGAAGTGGGCTGTCCGATCTACGCGCCGGCACTGAAAAAGAAAGTCATCGACATCATGGAAATTCAATTTTCAGACCGGGCCAAAGCACGGGTCATCGATGCCGAGCAGAGTAACGCTTACGTGCGGCGGGGAAACCGCAGAAAAATCCGTTCCCAGGTCGAGATTTATCATTACCTGAACAGCCACGAGTAATGGTTGTTGTGACGGGCCTGGCTATAGCCGTTATCACTGCAGCTGCGCGGGTTTTTAATCAGGCAAAAGAGAGTTCGAAACCGGCGCTCTGTAGATAGTTCTGCTCGACCTCTAGTTCGGCCATTGTCAGCGGGTGGTTGGACAACCAGTCAGGCTCAAAACTGAGCGCAAATCGGTTGTCGAGAGTGGTGATTTCAATTTCTGGCACTCCCTCGACAGGGATGACATATTTGAACAACACCGCTAGCCGTAGTAACACGCAGAGGCGTTGCAGACGGTCCCGTTCCGCCGAATTCAGACTGACTGCGATCTCTTCAATCATGTCGCTGGAAAGCTTGCGCCGGTGACAGCGCACTAGCAGACCGAGGGCCTGTTGTTCTATCTCTGAAAAGCCGGGCAGGTCGGCGTGCTCGATCAGATACTGGCCATGTTTATGAAACTGATTGTGGGCGACTGACAGCCCTATTTCATGTAATCGAGCGGCCCAACCGAGTAACTCTCCACCGGCTTTTTTTAACCCCCAGCTTTTTTTTGTTTGCCTGAAAAGGTGGGCAGCAAATTGTTCAACCCGAGCTGCTTTTTGCTGATCAACCTCATAGCGGGCCATCATTGCAGCAACGGTGCGCTCGCGTACGTCTTCGTGGGTCATCCGGCCCATTAAATCGTAGACCACGCCTTCTCGCAGCGCGCCAGATGAGACGCGCATCTGCTCAATATCGAGGGCGTCAAACAGAGCGCAGCTGATAGCCAGCCCCGCTGCAAAAGTTGAGCGGCGATGGGGCTTGAGGCCGATGATCTCATTAAGCCCCTCAACCGTGCCGATATCCAGAATTCGCGTTTTGAGTATTTCAAGGTCTTTACGGGTAATGATCGGTTGATTTTTATCAGCCATGATCACTTTGGCAATCGCGTTGAGGGTGCCCGACGATCCCACCGCTTCACTCCAGCCGTGGTGACGGTAAGCGTCGCGGATATTGAGCAGCTCCAGAAAAGACTTTTCGTAGGCCTTTTTGAATTTTGAGCGGGTTATCTTTTTATCGGCGAAATACCGGTCACGAAAGCTGACGCAGCCGATATGCAGGCTCTCAAGCAAAATACTCTCAAAACGCTCACCGATGATGAACTCGGTGCTGCCGCCGCCAATGTCAACAACTAACCGTGACCGGGCGTCGTCCGCCAGGGTGTGGGCCACCCCAAGGTAGATCAGGCGGGCTTCTTCTCGGCCGGGAATTGTCTCGGCGCGCTGGCCGAGGAGAGCGGTTGCCTGATCAGTAAACACCGTGCTGTTTTTGGCGGCACGCAACGTGTTGGTACCGACCACTCGCAGTCGATCAGGTTTAACCGCATCAAGCACCTGACGAAATTGTTTTAGGCATTCAAGGCCGCGGGTAATGGCGGCATCGCTAATCAAGCCATTCTTGAAACCAGCGGCTAGCTGCACCTTTTCTCCGCGTGTTTCTATCGGGTTGATCTCGCCATGATCAACTCGGGCGATTAACAGATGAAAGCTGTTAGAACCGAGATCCACTGCGGCGAGCAACGAACCCTCATCATTGTTTTCGTCACTCATTATTATGATACTTCTCCGCTGCTGGTTTGCGCCTGGCGTTGGTTCGTGTGTAGACGGGAATTATCGGCGATTTTGTGGCGATAGCTATTGCCCCCCGGTCATTAATTAACGAATAAACACAGAGCAAGGTTTTGGCGCGGTGGTTGGGTAGGTGTATTTATAGCGTAGCAGTGCAGTGAGGTATTACTCTGTCATCCGTAAGGTTTCTGGGGCAGTATTTCGGTATAGGGCGTTACGCGTTGGGCGTTTATTGCACTTGGTGGTCCGATGCTCGCTCGCCAAAGATCAGAATCGGTCAGGGAGTGAATTTTTTGAAAGGTTATTCGATTTTTATCGTGAAATACCTCTTTATTGATTTGATACTGGTTGATTAAGAGGCAGGTTATGTAACTATGCGCACCGTACTTTTTGCTTATTGACAGCTGAAAGCTAGATGTTGACGTGACTGGGTTTTGTTTATATTTAAGGGTTTGAAGAGATGATTATTAATGGATTGGGGTATCTCGGTGTGACCGTCGTCGATTTGGCCGAGTGGGTGAACTACGCGACGACGTTGATGGGCGCTGAAATAGTGGAGCAGGACGACGAACAGCTGAAGCTGCGCATCGACGATCAGTACAGCCGGATTAATGTGCACAAAGCTGACCATCCTGGGCTTGCTTACGTGGGTTGGAATGTTGGCACCGAAGAGTCTTTGCAGCAGGCAATAGCGGTGGTTGATGATCTTGGTATTAGCTGGAGAGAAGGTACTCCTGAGGAGTGTCAGGATCGTAAAGTTCTGAAAATGATTAAGCTTAAAGACCCTGGTGAAAACAATGTCGAGCTGTTTTATGGCCCCAGCTGTGGTCACAAGTTTCGTCCATCACGAGATATGGGCGAGTTCGTTACTGGCGAACTCGGTATGGGCCACCTGCTATTTTTGACTCCTAATTTTGATGAAATTATGGAGTTTTATACCCGCATGGGGTTTGCCCTTAGCGAAATGATCCACATGACTGCGTTACAGGGTTATGCTCACTTTTTGCACTGTAATGGCCGTCAGCACAGTCTGGCGCTGGGTGCAGCGCCGCATAATGCTATTGGTCATGTGATGCTGGAAATTGAATCGATGATTGATGTTGGTAAAGCCTATGACATCGCTAAATATGAGGGCATGAACATCACCATGACCATCGGTCAGCATGTTAATGACAAGGTCATTTCGTTTTATACCCAAACGCCGAGTGGGTTCGATCTTGAACTCGGCGCCGGCGGACTGGTAATTGAAGACCTCGATAACTGGACGGTGGCTCAATACGAAGACATCAGTTTCTGGGGCCATCACGGCGGGTTGCGCAATCGGCCGAGCCCAGAATAAGCGAGCGATTTACCCAGCTTTATGCCTGGGTGGGTCAACAAGTGGTTAACGAATGCTCTTGAGCGTCAATACAGAGGTCCCAGCCTGATGGTGAGTGA
>QNFC01000163.1 GCA_003645395.1 Gammaproteobacteria bacterium | reverse complement strand
GTCGGTGGTGCGTTGCCGCTGGCGGCCGCTGAAAAATCGGTTGATCGGCTGGGTAATTAGTCAGTACCAGGTCGATGTTGACGAGGCAGCGTTAACAGATTGCGACGATTATGAGCATCTGAACGCTTTTTTTGTGCGCTCTTTACGGTCGGGGGTCAGGCCGTTGGCCACTGACCCGCATGCCCTGCTAGCGCCGGCAGATGGTGTGGTTAGTCAATTTGGCTCAATTGAAGCCGGTCGGCTAATACAGGCAAAAGGCCAGGATTTTTCAGCGCTGGACTTGCTCGGCGGTGATAGTGAGCTGGCGGCCGAATTTGATCAGGGAGAATTCTGCACGGTCTATTTATCCCCGCGCGATTACCATCGGGTGCACATGCCGATGGCCGGCCAACTGCGGCGCATGATTCATATTCCTGGTCGATTGTTTAGCGTGCAGGAATCGACTGCGAGAACCGTGCCGAATCTCTACGCTCGCAATGAACGAGTGGTGGCTATTTTTGACACCCCGGCGGGGCCGCTGGCGCAAGTGCTGGTCGGTGCCATCTTTGTCTCATCGATCGAGACCGTTTGGCATGGTGGCGTGAATCTGCCCGGTGAGCGCCGGGCTTTATGGCAAACCGATTATCCGCTGACGGGACCGCGATCTGTAAAGTTGGAAAGCGGAGCCGAAATGGGGCGTTTTAATATGGGCAGTACAGTAATTGTGCTTGCCGCAAAAGGTTCGTTGCAGTGGCGAAAGGGCCTCGAACCAGGGACGGCAGTGAAAATGGGTGAAGCATTAGGGCAGTGGCGTGCAAGATCAGAATAAGCCAGTGGAACAGCTCGATTCATCTGTCGAAGCTGACGCCTGGCAACAGTTGCGAATTACGCTGCCCGCAACGCAGCAGGAGGCTGCTAGTGATTTATTAACTGGGGCTGGTGCACTCGCCATTACGTTGGAGGATCCCGGTGACGACGCGCTCTATGAACCGTTGCCGGGGGAGATGCCACTTTGGCAGCAGGTGACGTTGGTGGGGCTGTTCCCGCAGGCAATGGATTTGACTGCTATTCGCCAGCTATTGAGTAATTTTGGCGCAGTAGAGCTTGAGCGGCTAGTCGAGCGGGAGTGGAGTCGTGTTTGGTTAGATGATTGGCAACCTCTTTGCTTTGGTGGTCGGCTCTGGGTAGTGCCAAGCTGGGACGAGCAGCCGCGATCCGGTACTCGGTTATTACTCGACCCCGGTCTGGCATTTGGCACTGGCACTCATGCCACCACGGCGCTCTGTCTTGAATGGCTTGCCGAACACCAACCCGTTAGCCAACGGGTGATCGATTTTGGGTGTGGGTCTGGCGTGTTGGCGGTTGCCGCCTGTTGTCTCGGTGCAGAAACGGCGTTAGCGGTCGATATTGATCCGCAGGCGTTGGTGGCCACCGCCAGTAATGCTCAGCTAAATGGTGTAGCCGAGCAGGTGGTTACACTAATGGCGGATAAGTTTTCTCCCTCAATGTACTCACAGGCTGACCTGTTGGTGGCAAATATTCTTTTTAAACCGCTCAGCGAGCTAGCGGCGAAGTTTGCGCAGATGCTGAAACCGGGCGGCAATTTGGTATTATCAGGGCTATTGAGCGCGCAGGCAGAAGCTATTACTGACCTGTATCGGCCCTGGTTCGATATGGAGTGCGCGACCGAGTTAAATGGCTGGATTCGAATCAGAGGAGTCAGGCGCAATGCCTAGTTTCACGGCGCCCTATATTAGTTGCCCCCATTGTAATACCGTTTTTGTTACGCCAGCGGAGCTTCCTGCCCACGGTAAGGTGAGGTGTGGCGTTTGCAATGGTGTGTTGGAGGCCCAGCTTCACGGGCTGGATCAATTGCCCGGCGAACCCGTTGAGCAATCGCTGGATGCCAGCGTGGAAGCGGATGATCAACTTGATGCTGACCCTAACGAAGAAATAACCCAGAGTACTGGCTCTCGGCATACGGGCTCTGATGACACTATTGCGGGCAGAATCGATCTTGACGAGTTCTTAATTGACGAATCATTGGTTGATGGGCTTGAGGGCGAGTCAGAAGAGACGCAGGATCTTGGATCGGCTCTTGATGACCAGGTTGGGGAAGAGGAGACGGTAATCGAGCCACAGAGTGGTGGTGATGCCTCCGATGATGCCGATAATTTGCCATCGGACCCGGCGGCTGAAAAAGATTTTGATCGCGGTACCGGGGTAGAAGAAGTTATCGACCTGGCCGCCCTGGTCGGGGCAGATACCGAAACGGATAACTTTGACGATGACCTGGGTGACCTGACATTCGGGGAGTTGGATAGTAGTGGCCTGGATGCCGATGCAGAGGTTTCAATCGACCTCGCAACAATGTTGGACGATGAGTCTGATGCTGATGCTGATGCTGATGCTGATGCTGATGCTGATGCTGATGCTGAAAGCAGCCAATGGGTCTCAGAAGAGTCAATCAATGAAGGTGGCTCACTGCACAGAGAGGCTGAGGAAGATGAAAGCGATCAGTTTGTGGTGGCTAATGACGATGACGAGCAAATAATTGAGGATGAGTTAGAAGCGTCGGTAGCCGCTGACACGCAGGTTAGTGATGATTCAGGCCCGCTACCGCCGGTGTCGGAAAGCGATACGGATGTTGATGAAGAAGAAGTGATACTTCTCGACGATGACGAAGAATTGGCTGATGTTGTCGAAGTAGAGGATCAATCAGTTGATCAGACTGGCATCGAAATAGACTCTGCTTCGGAAATTCCCGATGAAGAAGATGTGATTCTCCTCGAGGAAGATGACGAGGATTTGGACGAAGAGTTGGCAGATGCTAACGAAGTAGAGGATCAACTAGCCGATCAGCCTGATATTGAAACGGATGCTTCACCGGAAATCCCTGATGAAGAAGAGGTGATTCTTCTGGATGAGGATGATGAACAGGAAGATGAGCTAGCTGAGGCTTTAAGTGAAGAAGATCAGTTGGAGCCAGATGAAGAAGATCAGCAGGCGGACAGGTTATTTGCTCAGGCGGGTGATGGGGATGAGTCGGAGTGGGAGGCAGACGAGGAGTCTATCGATGCAGAAACAGAGGCGAGCGCAGAGGTCGTTGATGAGGTTTCCGAGATTGATGAGGGTGATCGGGATGAGATAATCCACGAGCAGCTCGATCTTGGCCAGCAGGAGCAGGAAGACGATCCGGCGGATATTGCTGCCGAGGATGAATCAGTTGTTGTCGATAGTGAAGAACTTAGCGATGAAGCGTTGCGGCCGGTGCGTCGCAGTCGCTGGTGGCTAGTAGCAAATGTGAGTATATCGCTGATGTTGCTGGCGCTGATTGTCGGGTTAGCGCTCTATCTTGTGCGCGAGCCGCTGAAGGACCATCCGGTGGTTCGTCCATGGCAGGAGTCGCTGTGTGGCGTCATTGGTTGCGAGTTACCGCAACGACGGGATAGTTCGCTGCTAGGTGCCGTGGCAAAAGTTGTGATTTCTCATCCCAAATATCTGGACGCATTGCGGATTGATTTAAGTCTGCAAAACAGGGCGGATTTTGCGCAACCTTTCCCAACTATACGGCTATTGTTTCTTGACGAGCTTGAACACCCGGTGGCCGGTCGTGATTTTTTGCCAGAGGAGTATTTGATTGGGCCATTAGCCGGGAAGACGCTGATGCAACCAATGGTTCCTGAACAGATTGTGCTGGAGATTAAAGATCCTGGTGCCGAGGCGGTGAGTTACCGTTTTAGCTACTTTTGAGCGCAACCGCTGTTGCAGCATCGACGCTGCCAAAAATAGGGCCCTATACCCTTACAAGTCCGGTTCTGCTCGCGCCCATGGCGGGTATTACTGATGCTCCGTTTCGAGCTCTCTGTCGGCGCTATGGTGCTGGCTATACGGTGACAGAGATGGTTTCCGCCAAACCAGAACTTCAGCACACCCGTAAATCTCTTCTGCGTACCCATATCAGTGATGATCCAGAGCCACGTGCCGTACAGATTGTCGGTGGGGATGTGGAAACCCTGGTGGCGGCAGCGGTCACCAATGTTGCGCGCGGGGCACAGATTATTGATATCAATATGGGGTGTCCGGCGAAAAAAGTCTGTCGCAAGGCGGCTGGGTCGGCGCTACTCAAAGATGAGGGGCTGGTGGCTGATATTTTGCAGGCGGTGGTCGCCAGCGTGGCGGTGCCAGTGACCCTGAAAATGCGTACCGGCTGGGACATTCAGCAGCGTAACGCCGTTACGGTGGCGACGCTCGCAGAACGGGCTGGCATTAAGGCGCTGACTATTCACGGGCGTAGTCGTGCTTGTGGCTACCGTGGGTCAGCAGAGTACGATACCATTCGTACCGTTAAGGAAAGCATCTCACTACCGGTGTTTGCCAACGGCGATATAACCACTCCGCAACAGGCGGCGCATGTGCTTGAGATTACCGGGGCAGATGCAGTAGTGGTGGGCCGAGGCGCTCAGGGCCGGCCATGGATTTTCGACCAGATTCACCAATATCTTCAGCATGGGAGGCTTATTCAGCCCCCCGGCGTGAATGAGGTGTTGCAGGTGATTCGACAGCATTTGCTGGATCTGCACAGTTACTACGGTGAGCGCCAGGGCATTGGCATGGCGCGCAAGCACTTCGGTTGGTATTGTGCTGATTGGGGTGCCGCCGGCAAGGTTGTGAGAGCTGAGTTTAATCAACTTCAG
>QNFC01000162.1 GCA_003645395.1 Gammaproteobacteria bacterium | reverse complement strand
TGCTAACGTTGACGACTGTGGGGTACGTGCTGGTGGCGCCTTATTTGCAGCAGATGTTCTGATTCAAGGATATAGCTATTCAAAGGATGAAACCCGTTGACCAGTCTTGGTGCCGTGTTTGCAGAAAACCTGGCGGATGTTCTGGATTCAGTAGGATGAAAAAGCGAACTTACATCGTAGACATAATGCGAGATGAAATTTAATAACCAGAGTTACGGACAGGTTTGATTGCAGTGGTTTTAAAACCAGGATCAAGCCGATGGGAGAAACACAATCGAGCTCTCCAGTCGGAGTTTTTTAGCTTGATATGTACAAGATTATGAGTGATGCGTCGCTAACGGTGGGGAAATCCGCGTAAAGGAACTTAATAAAGAGCTTATCAAAGTGATGTTCCATGGGTGTTTGATGCTCGCTAACAGATCCAGTCTCGATAACGGGTGATGCTATCTAGAATAGATGACCGAGAGTTTAGGGCTGGCTTAAAGGAAAAAGATGGCAAAGCTCATTCCCGCTATGAACAAGCAGGTTCTTAGTCGTATGACTTCTGGAGAAAAGCGCTTCGCACGTCGTTTAGAGGCATTGCTAGAGGATGACTATCTTATTTGGTACGACATTCCTGTCGGTAAAAAGCGTCGTTATCCCGACTTCATTGTTCTCCACCCTTCCCGAGGACTGCTCTTTCTGGAGGTTAAAGACTGGAAATTAGAGACGCTCAAGAAGATCAATAAAACCGATGTGACCTTAGCGACGAACAGTGGCCTGGTTACAAAGCCTCACCCAATCGAACAGGTTCGCCAGTGCACCTATAGTGTATTAGCGATGTTGCAGAGAGATCCGCTTCTGTGTCAGGACGCTGAAAATTACAAAGGGAATTTGGTTATGCCTTACGGTTGGGGTGTGGTGCTGACAAATATCACGCGTGGCCAAATGGAGAAGGCGATTCCCGATGACAAGCGCGAGGGGTTGTTGCCTGATCATCTTTTGATTTACAAAGATGAGATGTCAGAAAGTGCGGATGCTGAAAAGTTCCAGGGGCAGTTATGGGGTATGTTCAATTATCAGTTTGGTGCCCCTCTTTCTTTGCCTCAAATTGATCGTATACGCTGGCATTTATTTCCCGAGATTAGGATTGATGACCAGCTTCAGGGTAGCCTGTTTGGGGAAGACGATGATTTAGCAAAGAACACGTTGCCAGATATCATCAAAATCATGGATATTCAGCAAGAACAACTTGCTCGAAGTTTAGGAGAGGGGCATCGTGTTATTCACGGCGTAGCGGGGTCTGGAAAGACCCTAATCTTGGGCTTTCGCTGCCTGTATCTTGCGCAAACAATGAGCAAGCCAATATTGGTGCTCTGCTTTAATATTGCACTTGCGGCTAAGTTAAGGGCGTTCATCAGTTCAAAAGGCATTGGCGCTCAGGTACAGGTTTATCATTTTCATGACTGGTGCACGCAGCAGATCAAAACCTACCATGTCGATTTAATAGCATCTGACAAGCCGTATTACGAACGGTCTGTAGAGAGTGTTATTGACGGGGTGGAGAAGGGACATATTCCCAGAGCCCAATATGGTGCATTGTTAATCGATGAGGGCCATGATTTTGAAGCGGAGTGGCTGAAGCTAGTCGTGCAGATGACTGACCCAGAAAGCAACTCTCTGCTGTTGCTTTATGACGATGCACAATCAATTTACAAAAAGCGTGGGGGGCTGGGTTTTAGTTTGTCGAGTGTGGGTGTTGAAGCTACAGGGCGAACAACCATACTAAAGCTAAATTACCGGAATACCCGCGAGATTCTGGATTTTGCGTATACGTTCGCAAGTCGCTATTTTAACCCTCAAAGCGCGGATGATGATCATATTCCATTAATAAGACCTGAGGCAGCGGGAAATAATGGGCCCTTGCCTGTCGTACGAAAATTCAGTGAGTTTGCCGAAGAGCTAAATTACACCCTGGGATGTCTGAAAAAATGGCACAAGCAAGGGATCGACTGGAAAGATATTGCTTTGTTGTGTGTTTCCAAAAAGCAGGGGGTTGCCATCGCTAGTCGCCTGGCGGAGTTCAATATTCCCCACCTCTGGTTAGGAACTAAGCAAAATAAAAGTGATTATGACCCAGCAATTGATCGCGTTACGGTGCTCACAATCCATAGCAGTAAAGGGCTGGAATTTCCGCGCATTGTCATGCTTGGAATAGGTGAGCTAAAAGGGGAAGAAGAGCGGAAACAACAGGATGCCCGTTTGCTTTATGTTGGTATGACTCGTGCTCAGGAGTGTCTGTTGATGACGACCTCAATTGATAACGAGTTTAGTCGCAGAGCAGCAGCAGTCGCTAACGCTTAGCGCTGCTTTATTCAGTTTTGGAGCGCGAAATCGCAGAGTAAATTAGGTTCAGGTACCAGCTCTTTCCATGCCAAGTTTTCATTGCTATTCGATGTCATAAAAAGGCTCTCTATTTCGCTTATATCCCTGAAATGTCAGGAAATGGAGGTGAGTCGATCAGATGACTTCGTTCAAAATGAATATTTCGATCTTGTTTAGGGTGGAGCTGAATGTAATGTCTCCGGCGGAAACCCCATTAACAACCAGGTAGTATCCCGAGCAGAACCCCTGCGTCCGTTAGCCAGAGCGCTGATCGTTATCGCAGTGCTGGCCTGTTTGGCAGTGGCTTATGATCGCCTGAGCATCGTGCTCAATTCTGAGTTAGTGCCGGCGAAAATCGTCGGTTGTGGCGGCAAATGGGTCAAGATCCGGGTGGGTAATACGGGCTCTACCTATCGCGATACGGTGCAGTACATGCCAGCGGCGGTTACTGCCGCCGGTGACGAAGCAGTTGGCGTGATCATGCTGCCGAGCCGTTCTCTCTGCGCGCAGATGGTCGGCAAGGAGGTGGGTATGTTTGTTCACCCCACCGATTCGGAGCAGAACCGAATTCACAGCTTTGTGCAGTTCTGGGCACTGTCGCTACTGGTCCTATTTTTTCCCATTGGCTTTTGGACAGGCCTGAAATCCCCGACCAGGGGGCGGCTGTTTGCGCTGGTTTTTATCGTTACTTTTAGCGGCATCACCCTTTGGGAGCTCGGCGTGTTAGAGCGCTATTTCCCGCGATTAATGACTGGGGAAGATGTCACGCCATCCACTGCCGCATTGCGTCGCTGTGTTTGGGCCGCCATGGCTGAGCAGGAGGTAAGCGAGCGTAGCGATGTTAAAGAGTTGCTCTGCATGGATGAAGGTATCGATGACCTGACATCGATCGCAGACCTGGTCTATCTTGAAGAACTCTATTTGCAGGGCAATGCACTGACTTCGCTGGAGGAGTTGGTGAATTTTACCCGGTTAAAAGTGCTCTCTGTTGCCGGCAACAAAACTCTGACCTCTACCCGTGGGATTGAGAACCTGGTGCTGCTGGAGGAGCTTCAGGCCAACAAATCTGCGATCAGTGATCTGTCCGGGGTAGAGCAGCTGACGGAGCTGAAAACTGTCGGTTTGATGATGAACGACATCAGCGATGTTTCTGTATTTGCCAAGCTGACTAATCTGGAGGATGTGGTGTTTAACTACAATCGCATCACCGATATCAGTGCCTTTGCGAACAAGCCCCATCTGAAAAAGGCGCAGTTCTACTCCAACCCTATTAGTGATGTGAGTCCGCTGTTTGGCGATCAGGCGTTAACGCTGATTGGCGTAGATGGCGCCGGAGAAATATCCTGCGAGCAGATAGATGAGCTGCGGGCTCTTTTTTCGGCCGATGTAAAGATTTATGGGCCGAAGGACTGTAACTGAGGTTGTAAATAACGAGTCGATAGCTGTTTGGGCTGATAGTGCCTCAGATCCAGTGTTTAATCGCTTTGTCGTTGCGAGTAGAAGCGTCTATCAAGGCGCCGCAGCGATTACCGTAAATTGTTGGGATGCCTTCGGTATTTTCTACAGTCGGTGCCGTGGAGGGCAGTCACTACATGAAATAGTGATCTATGAGTATGAGGAAGCAAAAATGAGGCTTGATGCAGAGGACAGGATAAAGGAAATCAGCAAAGCGCTTATTGTCGCTGTGGTGGTCGATGGCCTTGGTTCAATGGTGCTTGCCCTGGCGCTGATAGCGAAATTTGCATTCGATGGGGGCGGGTTTCTCCCGTTTGTTAATGACGATTCCAATGTGAATGTCATGCTTGGGCTGGGGTTGGCGATCATGATTTGGGGTGGCTACAAGATAGCGACCTTGCTGATGGAAAGAAATCGCCTGGAAAATGAGTAATGAGTATGGAATATAAGTATCTGACTAGTTGTGTAAAAGCATTCCAGGCAGCAACTCGGGTGACGATTGGGCGGCGCAATGTCACGTTAATGTCAGTTTGTCGGTAGTTCCCGTAGAAACTCTACGCATCGCCGTTCGGCCCAATAGTCGCCCGATGGGTGCTTTTGCATGAAGCTGACATGACCGCCGTGTCGGCTATATTGCAGCTGCAACTGGTTGCTGACTTCATCGCGGCCAGGAAAGCAGCTTGCGCTCAAAAATGGATCATCGCGGGCGCTGATGAGTAGTGACGGATAGTTAATCTGCGCTAGATATTGTTTTGAACTGCTTTGCTGATAGTAATCTTCGGCGCCGTCAAAACCGTGCAGCGGCGCGGTAAATCGGTGGTCAAACTCGCGCACGCTGCGGCTGCGAGGCAGCCGGTCGACCCCG
>QNFC01000161.1 GCA_003645395.1 Gammaproteobacteria bacterium | reverse complement strand
GTGTTTACCTGCTCAAAACAATTATCCTGGTTATGCCGACGTTATTGTTACTGCAAGGTCTTTCGACGCTCCTGCAGCAGCTGCCCCTGCTGTTCGGCCGCCGCTGATGGACCAGATCATGAGCCTGGCAATGTTCGCCACCGTTTGCCTGGTCCTACTGGCTGGCTATCCGGTTGCTTTTTCACTCGCCGGCACCGCCCTCGGCTTTGGGCTGATTGGTGGCCTCACCGGCGTGTTTGACCTGGTGTTTCTACAGGCTCTGCCCAATCGTCTCTACAGCACTATGACCAACGACACCCTGATAGCGGTGCCACTGTTTATCTTTATGGGGGTGCTGATGGAGCGCGCCCGCATTGCCGAGAGTCTGCTCGACAGCATGGCCATGCTATTTGGGCGTTTGCACGGTGGTCTGGGGGTTTCGGTGATGTTGGTCGGGGTGCTGATGGCCGCCAGCACCGGTATTGTTGGCGCCACCGTGGTGACCATGGGGTTGTTGTCGCTGCCCACACTACTCAAGCGGGGCTATTCGCCATCGCTCGCCGCAGGCACCATCGCCGCTGCCGGTACTCTGGGGCAGATTATTCCGCCCTCCATCATCCTGGTGCTGCTGGGCGATGTCATCTCCACCGCCTACCAGCAGGCCCAACTGCAAATGGGTAACTTCGCCCCCAAATCAGTTTCGGTCGGTGATCTATTCCTCGGTGCGCTAATTCCAGGTTTGTTGCTGGTGATGCTCTACATTATTTACCTGCTGGGCATAGCCTGGTTTAAGCCAGAAACCTCCCCCGCCCTGCCAGTAGAGGAACTGCCGTCGGCCCGTGAGCTGATCTGGAAAGTGCTGGTTGCCATGCTGCCACCGCTGCTGCTGATTGTTGCGGTATTAGGCTCCATCATCGCCGGGGCGGCAACGCCAACCGAAGCCGCCTCCGTCGGCGCCGTCGGCGCGTTGCTGCTGGCAATTGCCAAACGAGAACTGAAACTGCCCATGCTCAAAGAGGTGATGCGCAGCACCACCCGTATCAGCAGCATGGTGTTTTTAATCCTTATCGGCGCGTCGGTATTTTCGTTGGTGTTCCGTGGCTACGGCGGCGACGACGTGGTCCGCGACTGGCTCACCGGCCTGCCCGGTGGTGTGGTCGGCGCCATGCTGGCGGTTATGCTGGTGATGTTTTTGCTTGGTTTTGTGCTCGACTTTATCGAGATCACCTTCGTCGTCGTGCCCATCGTCGGGCCGCTATTGCTGGGCATGGGGCTAGACCCGATCTGGCTGGGGATAATGATTGCCCTTAACCTGCAAACCTCATTCCTGACCCCCCCTTTTGGATTCGCGCTTTTCTACCTGCGCGGCGTGGCTCCGCCGAGTATCTCCACCGGAGATATCTATCGCGGCGTGGTGCCATATATCGTCATACAGGTGATTGCGTTGGGTTTGATTGCCTTGTTCCCGGCGCTGGTGACCTGGCTGCCGGGGCTGGTGTTTAATTAGAATAGTGGGAGTGAACAACCTGTCGGCTAGTCTGGCAGATAGCGGCGATCGTCCGGGTGAGTTGACGCTGATTGAGTGAGCGGGTGGAGGTTATCACCCCCTTTGCAAAATCCGACACCCCCTGCGCGGGTTGGTTGGAACAGATACAGAGAGTCCGGGATTCTTTTTTTGACAGTGAAGATAGTTAAAACACACTCAAATTTCGAGTTCTACCAATGCGAATTTTTGCCGAATAAAGAGACGGCAGGATGAAAATGGCCCCTCGCGGTTGGGTCTTGTCGGAGATTAGTTCTAGCTTATGAATCGTATTGAGTCCGAAACTAGTTCCGACCATGGACAGCCAAACGAGCCTGAACCAAATCAGGCTCCAGCATCACCTGCCTACAGTCAGCCGGTATCGGTTCGCAATGCCGTGTTACTGATGTTGGTGCTGATTGCTTTTTGGGGCGGTAACTGGCCGGCGATGAAAACCGGCCTGCAACATATTCCACCGATGACGTTTGCCTCTGCGCGGATGATCACAGCCATGCTGACGATGGCGGTGTTGGCGATGATGATGGGCGAAATGCGCCTGCCGGCTCGGCGCGACTGGGGTTTTCTGGCCAGCGCGGGGGTGATGCAAATGGGGGTCTATATTGCGCTGCTGACTTACGGCATGCAGTACGTGCCTGCCGGGCGGTCGTCGATTCTGGCTTACACCATGTCGCTCTGGGTGGTGCCGGGGGCGGTGCTTTTTCTGGGGGAACGTCTCACTGGTTGGAATGGGGGTGGGTTTCTGCTCAGCGTGCTCGGTGTATTGCTGCTGTTTAACCCAATTACATTTGACTGGTCAGATCGGCTGGCAATATTGGGTAGTGGGCTAATTTTACTCGGGGCGGCGATTAGTGCCGGGGTGATGCTGCAGATTCGCGGTCGTCATTGGGGAGCATCGCCGCTGGCATTGGCGCCCTGGCAGTTTTTCTCGGCCAGTTTGGTGCTGGTACCGCTGACTTTATTTATGGAACCGAATCCAGATATCAGCTGGAATGCTGAACTCCTGGGGTCGATTCTCTATTCCGGGCCGCTGGCCACGGCGCTGGGGCTCTGGTTGTTTGTGGAGATTACCCGCGCGTTACCGGCGATTACTTCTTCGCTGGGGTTGTTGGCGGTGCCGGTGGTGGGGGTGTTGTTATCGGCCTGGATATTGGGCGAGGAAATTACCGGTACTAATACGCTGGGCCTGCTGCTGATCGTTGGAGGCGTTGGCTTTGTCGCCGTGGGGGGCGTACGCGGGCGGGTTTGATGCTATTCACTAACGAAATGTTCTGTGGTTAAACAGGTCACGCCGATGTTGGCGATGTCGACAATGTTCGCTGCTGCGATTTCCGTGGTTTGTGCGGAGGTGGCGTCAGTCACCAGGGTGACCTGGTAATCGAGGCTGACTGCATCGAGTACGGTGGCGCGAATGCAGTTGGGGTATTGGGTGCCGCAGACGACCAACTCGGGTATCGCTAGCCGGCGCAGCAGCATGTCGAGGGGAGTCTGCATAAAGGCGCTAAACCGGGGTTTGACCAGTCGGTATTCGTCGGCAGTGGGTTGTAATGGCTCAACGATCTCGCAGCCAGAGGTTCCGGGAACAACGAATGTTTTCCCCGAAGCAAAACTCTCTTTGCGGAAGCCATCAACATCGCTGCCGTCGGCTCGGTATTCTCGAATGACGTGAAATACCGGGCGCTTGTGCTGCCGAAAGTGGGATAACAGGCGGCTGATTCGGGGTACTGTGGCGGCCGCGCCGGCGACGCAGACTGCGCCGTCGGGCAAGACAAAATCGTTTTGCATGTCGATGATTATCAGAGCCTGGAGGGGTTCACGGGACATAGTGAGTTCCTTTTGGTGAAAAGCTAAAAGCCAAGATTTAGTGTAGCAATTAGCTTTTCAATCAAGCGATTGATTAGGAGTGGACATTAAAAAAAATCGCCTATATCCTGCGTAGAGTCTAATCGCCATCTAAAAATAGTGTGTTCTGGCAATAACGCCAGGCCGCTATCCGGGTGATTATGAACTGTCAGCTTACGGGAGGAGGCCACCATGAACGCACCCAATCCAGGCAACTGGGCAAAAAAATACCCTGATCTGGGCACCGGCCCGGTGCCGGTCGCCCCTTATCTTTCACCCGACTATTTTGAGCAGGAGCGGGAGAAAGTCTTCAAAAAGTGCTGGCTCAAGGTGGCGCGGGTGGAGGAGATCGCCGAATCCAGGGATTACAAGGTGCTGCCGTTCAAGTTTGCCGATGCCGAGGTGATCGTCATTCGTGGTGAAGATGGTGAGGTGCGCAGTTTCTACAACACCTGTTCCCACCGCGGCAACAAGGTGGTTTGGCAGCCCGGTCTGGGTAATGCCAAAGGCGGCGGATTACAGTGTCGTTTCCACGGTTGGGTGTACGGCACCAAAGGTGATCTGCTATCGGTGCCGGAAGAGGGTGCGTTTTTTGATCTTGATAAGGAAAGCTGCGCGCTGACGCCGATTGCTACCGACGTTTGGGAAGGGTTTGTATTTATTAACTTTGACCCGAAACCGAAGCAGACCCTGAAAGAGTATCTCGGCGGTATGGGCGAGCGGCTGGCCGGGTTTCCCTATGAGCAATTCAGTGAGGCGCATACCTATCAAACCGTACTGAACTGTAACTGGAAGGTGGCCCAGGATGCTTTTTCTGAGGCGTATCACGTCACCACTATTCACGCCGGTACTTTCCCCGATGGGTTCAGCACGGAATTACTCGATGTGCAGTTGCTCGGCCCGCACCACTCCTGCGGTGTCTGCCAGGCAGAGGGCGGCACGCCACCGCCAGTGGCGGCGCTATCACACCAGTTTTCAACGGCATCGATTGCCAAAAAGCAGGACGATAGTAAACGCATGTTGCCGCCGTTGGTCGGTAACGATCCGCGTCATGCGTTTGAACTGGCCGTGATCTTTCCCAACTACCTGGTGCATATTCTTGAGGGTATGTACTTCACCCACCAGTTCACGCCGATTGATGTCGATCACACGCTTTGGGAGGGCGTGCAGTACTTCACCCCGCCGCAAAATGCCGGCGAGCGCTTTAGTCATGAATATGGTCAGGTGCTGCAGCGCAATGCCTGGCTAGAAGACACCGCCACAATGGAAGATACCCACGAGGCGCTTAAATCAGGTGCCAAGCAGCAGCTCTATTTGCAGGACGGTGAGATTTTGATCCGCCATCTTTTGCAGGC
>QNFC01000160.1 GCA_003645395.1 Gammaproteobacteria bacterium | reverse complement strand
TCAAGGGAATGACTTTCAGTAGTGGGTAGTTGGCCGTTAACCGGGTGTATTTTTAAGCGGGTGAAGGCATGGCAGGTAAAACACTTTACGACAAAATTTTCGATAGCCACGTAGTTCGTCAGAACAGCGATGGGTCGGTGTTGCTCTACATCGACCGCCAGCTGTTGCACGAGGTGACTTCTCCCCAGGCCTTTGAAGGGCTGCGGCTTTCCGGCCGGCAGCCGTGGCGGCCGGTTGCGAATCTTGCCGTGGCTGATCATAACGTGCCGACGATTAATCGTGCTCAGGGTATTAGTGATCCGGTCGCGAGGTTGCAGGTAGAGACCCTTACTCGCAATTGCGAAGAATTTGGAATTACTGAATTTGGTATGGGTGATCTTCGCCAGGGCGTAGTTCACGTCATGGGCCCTGAGCAGGGGTTTACACAGCCAGGAATGACCATTATTTGTGGAGATTCCCATACGGCTACTCATGGGGCTTTTGGCGCGATTGCCTACGGAGTGGGGACCTCTGAAGTTGAGCATGCGTTGGCGACGCAAACACTTGCGCAACGCAAATCAAAAAACCTGAAGATCGTAGTCGACGGTGAATTAGGGCGCGGTGTAACAGCAAAGGACATTATTCTCAGCGTGGTTGGCCAAATTGGCACAGCAGGCGGCACCGGTTACGCCATTGAGTTTGCCGGGTCGGCGATTCGTGATTTATCTATGGAAGGCCGAATGACGGTTTGTAACATGGCAATTGAAGCGGGTGCTCGGGTAGGGCTGGTCGCCGTCGATGATGTGACCATTGACTATCTCGAAGGGCGTCCGCTTTGTCCGACCGGTGATCTCTGGCAGCAGGCAGTGGCCCACTGGCGGACACTGGTATCGGACGATGATGCAGGTTTTGACGAAGTCATCACCATTGCCGCCGCAGACATAGAGCCGCAAGTGACCTGGGGGACTTCTCCGGAGATGGTGGTCTCAGTGAGCGGCCAGGTGCCTGCTCCCACGCTAGTGGTCGATGAGGTTAAAGCGCGGTCGCTAAAAGACGCGCTCGTTTACATGGGGCTAGAAGCGGGCACAGCGATCACTGACATCGAGCTGGACAAAGTGTTTATTGGCTCGTGTACGAATGGTCGTATCGAGGATTTGCGAGCGGCAGCCGAGGTGGCGAAGGGGCAGCAAGTTAGCGACCGAGTTACGTTGGCGTTAGTGGTTCCCGGCAGTGGTCTGGTTAAAGAGCAGGCCGAGCGGGAAGGACTTGATCAGATTTTTACTGATGCCGGGTTTGAATGGCGCGAACCGGGCTGTTCGATGTGCCTGGCCATGAATGCAGACCGGCTGGAGCCGGGCGAGCGCTGTGCGTCCACCTCTAATCGTAATTTTGAAGGTCGGCAAGGACAGGGCGGGCGCACCCATCTGGTGAGTCCAGCCATGGCTGCGGGTGCGGCGATTGCTGGGCATTTTGTCGATATTCGTAACGGGTAGGCGGGAGTCTTAGCTATGCAGGCATTTGTAAAACACGACGGGTTGGTAGCAGCGATTGATCGGGCCAACGTGGATACTGACGCGTTGATTCCAAAGCAGTTTCTAAAGTCTATCCAGCGCACTGGCTTTGGCCCAAATCTGTTCGATGAGTGGCGGTATCTCGATCAGGGTCAGCCTGGTGAAGACTGCAGTAATCGGCCATTAAATCAGGAGTTTGTGCTTAATCAGCCGCGTTATCAGGGCACCACAGTTTTGGTGTCGCGGGCTAATTTCGGTTGTGGTTCAAGCCGGGAGCATGCGGTTTGGGCGCTTGAGGATTTTGGGATTCGGGCGGTCATAGCGCCGAGTTTTGCGGAGATCTTTTTTAATAATTGTTTTAAAAATGGTGTTTTACCAATTCTTTTATCGGAGTCGGTTGTTGATCAATTGATTAATGACATTGCGCAGAACGAGGGTTTTCGGCTGGATATTGACCTGCCCGGCCAGCATGTGATCGTTGCCGGTGGTGAAAAGTTTTCGTTTGAAATCAGCGCGACGCATAAGGAGAACCTGCTGAAGGGGCTTGACGATATCGCGCTGACATTACAGGACCAAGCAGTGATTCGTGATTACGAGAGCAAGGCAAAAGAGCGGACGCCCTGGCTATTTGCGGACCTGGAAAATTAATTTTTTGGCCCTTTGATTGGTCGCGAGCCCGCGGCGTGACGACATTTGAGTAATTGAACAGGCGAATATTAGGCATGAGCAAAATCCTCGCATTGCCCGGTGATGGCATTGGTAGTGAAATTTTAGACGAAGCAATCAAGTTGATCGCGGCGGTCGAGTCGCTTTTTGGGTTTCAATGTGAAATTGAGCACGGGCTGATTGGCGGCATTGCGGTTGACCAGGTTGGTAAGCCATTGCCAGACGAAACCGTAAAGTTGGCGAAGCAGGCCGACGCCGTGCTGCTCGGCGCGGTCGGTGGCCCAAAATGGGACACGTTAGAGCGTCACCTGCGCCCGGAGCGAGGGCTGCTGGGAATACGAGCAGAGCTTGGGCTATTTGCAAACCTGCGTCCGGCGATTTTATTTCCGCAGCTGGCCGCGGCGTCTACCCTGAAAGAAGAAATCGTAGCGGGGCTCGATATTCTGATTATTCGGGAGCTCACTGGCGGCATCTATTTTGGTGAGCCACGGGGTCAAAAAGAGGTCGGTGGTAACCGCGTTGGTTTTAACACCATGGTTTATCAGGAAGAAGAAATTGCCCGGATTGTTCAGGCTGGCTTTGATGCTGCGCGTAAGCGTGGCAGTCGACTCTGCTCAGTTGATAAGGCTAATGTTCTTGACGTGAGCGGTCTGTGGCGTGAAGTGGCGACTGAAGTCGGGCAGGAAAACCCCGACGTAGAGCTTTCCCATATGTACGTTGATAACGCAGCAATGCAGTTGGTGCGGGCGCCGAAACAGTTTGATGTGATGGTTACCGGGAATCTGTTTGGCGACATTTTGTCCGATTGCGCCGCGATGTTGACCGGGTCGATCGGCATGTTGCCATCGGCTTCGCTGAATGAGTCTGGGGCTGGCATGTATGAGCCGGTTCACGGTTCGGCGCCGGATATAGCTGGTACCGGCAAGGCCAACCCGCTAGCAACCTTTTTGTCTGCTGCAATGATGTTTCGCTACAGCCTTGGTCGTGCGGATATTGCAGATGCAATCGATACGGCGGTTGGTGCTGTTTTAGACAAGGGTCTGCGGACCGGCGATATTTTTTCTGCTGGCTGCCGGGAAGTCGGCACGGTAGAAATGAGTGATGCAGTGATTAATGCAATGCGACAAGCAGGATAAATGCAGATGAATAAAGTTAACGTCGCCGTAGTCGGGGCAACAGGGGCTGTGGGTGAAACCATGATACGGGTGCTCGAGGAGCGTAAATTCCCTGTTGATACTCTTTTTCCATTGGCATCGAGTCGCTCAGCTGGCAAACGGGTTAAGTTCCGCGGTGGCTGGCCGCAGGTCACGGATCTAGCTGAATTTGATTTTTCTCAGGTACAAATCGCGCTATTTTCTGCTGGTAGCGCGGTGTCAGCAGAATTTGCACCTAAAGCAGCCGCGGCTGGTGCCGTAGTAATAGACAACACATCCTATTTCCGTGGTGACGACGACATTCCGTTAGTGGTTCCTGAGGTTAATCCAGAGGCCATCAGCGATTATCAAAACCGGGGGATTATTGCTAACCCAAATTGCAGCACTATTCAGATGTTAGTCGCACTCAAACCGATTTATGATGCCGTGGGTATTGAGCGCATTAATGTTTGCTCTTATCAGGCGGTGTCAGGTTCAGGTCAGCGCGCAATAGAAGAGTTAGCCGGTCAGACTGCAGCGTTACTGAATGCCAAACCAGTGGAAATCGCAGTTTACCCAAAACAGATTGCTTTTAACGTGCTGCCGCAGATCGATGTTTTTGAAGAGAATGGCTATACGCGAGAAGAGATGAAAATGGTCTGGGAAACACGCAAGATTTTTAATGATGAGTCGATACAGGTTAATCCCACGGCAGTGCGCGTACCGGTTTTTTATGGGCACTCAGAGGCGATTAACATAGAAACTCGTGAACCTGTTGACGCCGCAACCGCGACCGATTTGCTGAAACGAGCCCCCGGGGTGGAGGTTGTTGATTTGCGTGAGGATGGTGGATACCCCACTGCGGTGACCGAGGGTGCTGATACTGATCTGGTTTATGTGGGTAGAATCCGTAAAGATATCTCTCACGAGCGTGGATTGAACCTCTGGGTAGTGGCCGATAATGTCCGGAAAGGGGCAGCTACAAATAGTATTCAGATAGCTGAAGAGTTAGTAAAAAACTATTTTTAATAATAAGTTAGTATTAATTTGTAATGTTTATTCGAGTTTGCTAGCCTAATTGCTTGCAAAAAGTTTTGGTCACCTAGAATTGCTTATTTCTGTAGTTAAGACTTATGGCAATCCCTGGTTTGTCCTTAATCCTGCTTTCCCGTATTCAGGTGAGAAAATGCGTAACAGAATGCTGCTCAAGATACTGGTAATGATGGTGTCTCTGGCTCCAGTCGCTGTACACGCGTTGGGGCTTGGGGAGCTGGTTATGCATTCGTATCTCGGTCAGCCGCTGGCTGCAGAGATCAAGCTGGTCGGCGTGCAACCCGGTGATGCTGAATTGATTGATGTGCATCTAGCGTCACCAGATGCACATCGGAAGGCTGGGATCGAACGCCCGTTCTCGTTGTCATCACTCAACTTTTCCGTTCTTGA
>QNFC01000159.1 GCA_003645395.1 Gammaproteobacteria bacterium | reverse complement strand
CCGAATCGGATCAGCGCGAGAGCCTGGGAGCCGGGCTGTTGAACACGGATCGCCAGCGATAGAATCTGCGTGACGGTCGAGGTGAAGCGCAGGAAGCGGGCAGGCTGGCAGCAGGCATGCGGCAAATTTGTGTTCCAGTGAACAGGCCGGCAGTACCCTTTCTAGCCGAATTGGCGACTTATCCATAGCGGCGTGGAAAACCCCACAATGCGTCTGAGAAACGGATCAAGGTAGGCACTCCGAGGTTCGATGAGCAGCGCAACAGGGTCCTCTGGGCGGCTGTTTTCAGTGTTTTGGTGAGTTTTGGAAAGGTTGAGCAATGCCCCCTGACAGTCCTTCTTTCCCCTGTGTTCTGATCGGCTCCGAGTCACTCCTGATCCAGTGTGGTGAAATCCTGAGGGAAAAAGGGCACGAGATTCGAGCGGTCGTTTCGAACGATGCTCAAATCAGCGACTGGGCGGCTTCCCATGAGATTCCGACCCTTTCAATGGGCGCTGATCTCGCATCCCGGTTGCGACCGATCGAGCACGACTACTTCTTCAGCATCACGAATCTCTCGATGATTTCCGAGGAGGTTCTCACGCTTCCGCGCAAAGCCGCGATCAATTTCCATGATGGTCCGCTGCCGCGATACGCGGGCATGTACGCTCCCGCCTGGGCCCTCCTGAACGGGGAGTCGCAATACGGCGTGAGCTTCCACGAGATGACGGTGGGCGCGGACGAGGGCGATCTCTATGTGCAGCGATTCTTCGAGATCGGACAGGATGAGACGTCGCTCACGCTGAACACTCATTGCTACGGTGCGGCAATCGACGCCTTTTCAGAATTGATCGAGGGTCTCGAGTCGGGTGCGGTCGAAAAACGGCCGCAGGATCTCGACCAGCGAACTTATTTCCCGAGACACCAGCGACCGGTTGGATCTGGAGTCCTCGATTGGCGACTTCCAGCCGAGGAGTTGGCCCGCTCGGTTCGCGCGATGAATTTTGGCCCGTACGAGAACGCTTTTGCGTCGGCGCGTGTTCTCCACGGTGGGGTTCTTCATCTCGTGCGGATGGCCAGTTCGGAAGCCGGGGCAGATGGCCGCGAGCCAGGTTGTATTCTCGACCTGGACGAAGAAGGAATCTCTGTTGCTTGCGGTGATGGCCAGGCCATTCGCCTAACAGAATGGACCTGTTCGAGGGGCGCCCCGCAGACCGCCCGAGAGGTGGTGACGCGACTGGGTCTGGTTGTGGGAGATCGTCTCGATGGTCTCGGCGAATCGCTCCCGGGCCGCATCGACGCACTTGGCTCTCAGGCGACGAAGTCCGAGGCCTTCTGGGTTCGGCGGCTTCAAGGTCTCGAAGGAATTGAAGTCCCCTACAGGAACCCCGACCTGGCGGCAGAGGTGCCTCTCGAGAGCAACACCATCGAAGTCGATGGCGTGAGTGGATTTGGTGGTGATGCGAATGTTTGGATCGCGGGTTTTGCAGCCTATCTCGCAAGGGCAAGCGGCCGATCGCACTTCGATCTCAGCTATTCCGACGAGAGCATGTCGCAGTCTGTCGATGGGCTCGAAGCGGTATTTTCCGCACATGTGCCGCTGCGGATCAAGATCGACCTTGCCGGGACCGCTGGTGACGCGAAGGCCTCCATCACGAGTGGCCTCGATCGTATTCGCGACCGAGGGCCTTTCTTCGTGGATGCGATTGCTCGCTACCCGAGACTCGCGGCTAATCCGGATCTACTCGCAGGTCGGATTACCTCGGTGGCCGTGGAAATTCGGAGCGATGTTTCAGCCGGACGACTCTTGCCGGGAACAGATTGCGTCCTCGTCGTGACGCCGACCGGCGATCGAGTTCGACTGATCCATGACGTTCATGCTCTCCAGCCCGAATCCGCACGTGCGATCGTAGATCAGCTCCGGATCTTCTTGGCCGGTTTTGCGCAGGATTCGTCACCGCTCCGCAAGCTTGCGCTTCTGGGCGATGCCGAGCGATCCAAGATGCTCTTCGAGTGGAATGATACGCACGTGGACTATCCGCGCGATCGTTGTATTCACGAGCTATTCGACGCCCAGGTCGAGATGCGACCCGACGATGTCGCCGTCGTTTCCGAGGGCGACTCACTCAGCTATCGCGCTCTGGCAGAGCGGGCGAATCAGCTCGCTCAGCACCTCGCGGATCTCGGAGTCGGACCGGACCAGCTCGTCGGTATCTACCTCGATCGTTCGATCGATATGGTGGCCAGCGTCCTTGCGACCCTCAAGGCGGGTGGTGCCTATGTTCCGCTCGATCCGAGTTATCCGGCGGACCGCGTCGCCTTTATGATCGCAAATTCGAAGGCGAACGTGGTGCTGACCTCCTCGAGTCTGCAATCCCAGGTTCCCGAGTGTGATGCGCGTATAGTGGTGCTCGATCGAGAAGCGGAAGCGATCTCTGCGCGTCCGATAGATGCACCTCGAGCAGACGTCTCGCCCGATCATCTGTCGTACGTGATCTACACATCGGGTTCGACGGGCATGCCAAAGGGCGTGATGGTCGAGCATCGCAATGTCGTCAATTTCTTTGCCGGGATGGACGAGCGAATTTCCCATGACTCGCCCGGTGCGTGGCTCGCAGTCACAAGCCTCTCCTTTGACATTTCCGTACTCGAGTTGCTCTGGACGCTGACCCGCGGCTTCAAACTCGTCATCAACGGCGACGATCAGCGAGGGCTCGCGGGGGACGCGGATCAGCCCTGGCGTCCGCTTGATTTCGGACTCGCGCTGTGGGGCAGTGACGCCGGACCGGGACCCCGCAAATACGAGCTGATGCTCGAAGCCGCGAAGTTTGGCGATACCCATGGCTTTCGGTCGGTCTGTACGCCGGAACGACATTTCGGTGCCTTCGGTGGGCCCTTTCCCAATCCGTCGGTGACGAGCGCGGCGATCGCAGCGGTCACGGATCGGATCGAGATCCGAGCCGGGAGCTGCATTCTTCCGCTGCATCACCCCATCCGCGTCGCGGAAGAGTGGGCGGTCGTCGACAACCTTTCAGGCGGTCGAGTCGGTCTCGCGTTCGCTGCGGGATGGCAGCCCAATGACTTCGTGATTCGACCAGACGTGTACTCCGACGCCAAGAAGTCGATGTTCGAATACGCGAAAATCGTGCAGAAACTCTGGCGCGGGGACGAAGTCGAATTCGAGAACCCATTCGGAACGATGGTGCCGACGACAACACTGCCACGACCTGTGCAGAAGGAACTCACGTCCTGGATGACCACCGCGGGGAACCCGGACACATTCCGTGCAGCGGGTGAGGGCGGCTTCAACGTCTTGACCCATTTGCTCGGCCAGTCCCTCGAGGAGTTGGTGGCCAAGATCAAGGTGTATCGGCGTGCGCGCGCCGATGCGGGCTACGACCCGAGCACGGGTGTCGTCACCTGCATGCTGCATACTTTCGTCGGCGAGGATCTCGACGAGGTTCGAGAGGTCGTGCGTCAGCCGATGAAGGATTACCTGGCGAGTGCAGTCTCGCTCGTGATGGGATTTGCCTGGTCGTTCCCGGCCTTCGAACGTCCCGGTGGCCCCGATGCGAAGCCGGAAGACGTGGACCTGAGCAGTCTGACCGAGGAAGAGACTGACTCGATCCTCGAGTTCGCCTTCGAACGTTATTTCGAGACGAGCGGACTCTTTGGTACGCCGGAAGTCTGTGCCCACATGGTCGAACGGGTCAAGGCCGCCGACATCGATGAGATCAGCTGCCTCATCGATTTCGGGGTTCGCAACGACCTGGTGCTCGGAAGCCTGCCCATGCTGGATCAGGTTCGACAGGAGGCGAATCAGGCTCCGGAAGGTGTCGCAGAAGAAAGCCAGACCGGGGCGACCGAATCAGCTGATTATTCCCTGGCCGCACAGATTGCTGCACACGAGATCACGCACATGCAGTGCACGCCATCGCACGCCGGGATGCTTCTGACCGATCCTGATACGCGGGGCGCTGTCGGGAAGGTCGAGCATTGGATGATCGGCGGAGAGGCCTTTCCGGTCTCGCTCGCGGCGGATCTCGACGACGCGAACTGTCAGAACGTGACCAATATGTATGGTCCGACGGAGACCACGATCTGGTCATCGACGGAGGCCATCGTGGGCCGACCCTCGTCGATTTCGATCGGGCGACCGATCGCCAACACCCAGTTCTACATTCTCGGCCAAGGCGACGAGCCCCTGCCGGTGGGACTCCCGGGTGAACTCTTGATCGGTGGTGAAGGCGTCGTCAGGGGATACCTTGGTCAACCGGAACTGACGGACGAACGCTTCATACCAGACCCATTCAGTCAGAGGCCTGACGCGCGTCTGTATCGAACTGGCGATCTCGCGCGTTGGAAGCCCGATGGAACGATCGAGTTTCTGGGTCGGCTCGACCACCAGGTCAAGATTCGGGGCTATCGCATCGAGCTGGGCGAAATCGAATCGCGACTCTCGGCGATCGCTGGAATTCGAGAGGCTGTCGTGATTGCGCGGGAGGATACGCCTGGCGATGTTCGCCTGGTGGCCTATCTGATTGCGGCAAGCGCCCCGATCGGAGAACCCGAGTTGCGCACCGCGCTCGGGGAGAACCTGCCTGATTTCATGGTGCCCACGGCCTTCATTTTTCTGGATCGCTATCCCCAGACGCCGAATGGCAAGATCGATCGCAAGGCGCTGCCTGCGCTGAGTCAGACCCGCGCGCGATCGACATCCGAATACAAGGCGCCCGATAGTGAGCTCGAACAGACCATCGCCGTGGTG
>QNFC01000158.1 GCA_003645395.1 Gammaproteobacteria bacterium | reverse complement strand
CTGACCATTGAGGGTGATCTCAGCAAGATATTTACGCACCCGACCATCAACCATTTTTTCCTGAATCGCCTCTGGCTTACCACTATCCGCGGCCTGAGCAGCGTAAATTTCGCGTTCTTTCGCGAGGACCTCGGCAGGCACCTCCGATTCAGCAACGCAAAGCGGGTTGCTCGCAGCAATATGCATGGCAATATCCTTTGCCAGCGCCTCGTCGCCCTTATCGAGCTTAACCACCACGCCGATATTGCCACCATGAAGATAGCTACCGAACACCTGACCATCCCCACTCAAATTCGCGAGACGTCGAATCTGAATATTCTCGCCAATTTTGAGAATCAGTTGCTGACGGGTGTTCTCTACACTCCCGCCACCGGGCAAGGTTGTTTCGAGCAGTTCCTGAACGCTACCAGCCTGACTGGCGAGGCCAGCAATACTGTCACAGAATGCAATAAATGATTCGTCTTTACCGACAAAATCAGTCTCGCAATTAATCTCAACCAAACTCGCACCCTGGTCGCCGACATAAGCAACCACACGACCTTCCGCGGCGATACGTCCAGCTTTTTATCTGCTTTAGCCTGGCCTGATTTCCGCGCTGCTTCAATGGCTGCATCGATATCACCCTCGGCCGCTACCAGCGCCTTTTTACAGTCCATCATCCCGAGGCCAGTGCGCTCGCGCATCTCTTTAACCAACTGAGCTGTAACTGCCATGCTTCCATTTCCTCATAGTGCTGGCAGCGCACCCGTTATCTTTCCGGGCAAACCAGGCGCAACCAATTTCATACAAAAAAAGAGGGGCCAAAAACCCCTCCAAAAAAGAACAAATAGCTCCCTGCTCCCCATCCTGTTCAGAGAGGCAGGCTAATAGTGTCGGAACTCAGTCGTCCTGTTCGACAACCTCAACAAATTCGTCATTTTCACTACCGGCTACCTGAACTGCTCGCGCATCCTGAATCGCCGCGGCAGCAGTACTCAGGTACAGCTCAATGGCACGGGTCGAATCATCGTTACCCGGGATCACATAGTCGATATCATCTGGAAGGTTGTTGGTATCAACAACGCCGACAACTGGAATACCCAGCTTTTTTGCCTCTTTAACAGCGATACTTTCAAAACCGGTATCGATCACCAATAAAGCATCTGGGCGTTTGTTCATGTTGCGAATACCACCGACATTACGCTCCAGCTTTTCAAACTCGCGCAAAAATTTCTGCCGCTCTTTTTTCTTCAATAGCACGTCAGATTCATCACTGAGCAACTCTTCAAGCTCCAGCATACGGCTAACCGATTTACGTACGGTACTGAAGTTGGTCAACATGCCGCCAAGCCAGCGATGGTCGACATAGGGCATTCCACAAGCCTCCGCCTGGGCAGCGATAGCCTCGCGTGCCTGACGTTTGGTACCGACAAAGAGGATGGTTTTTCCATCTGCAGCCAAACTACCTAGATAATTAACCGCCTCTTGAAACAGGGGCAGGCTCTTATCCAGGTTGATAATGTGTATCCGTTGGCGAACGCCAAAAATGAAAGGTGCCATTTTTGGCGACCAGAATCGAGTTTGATGACCAAAATGGACACCCGCATCCAGCATTTCGCGCATGGAAACCGCTTGCATAAATCACTCCAGGGGACTTAATTTCGTATGAATAAATTGCCGTCGGTGCATACCGACCCTCAATGCGCTAACGGACCATTCAGATCCAACGCGAGGCAATTTAGAGGCGCGTGTTATATCATTTTTCACTGCTCTGCGACAATCACCGCGAACAGATTTCTGCAACGCTACTCTGTTAATGGCCAACATGCATCAACACTATAAGTTTTCGCAGGAAGGTTTACCCTTGGCAGGCGCGCTGCTAGAGTGCGCGCGCTTCAACCGGCCAGCCGGCACGTGCCAGATGATCCCTGCCCCCCTGGCGACCATAAGTGTCGTTAGAAAATGAAGGTAACGGCGCTGGACAACGGATTTCTAGAAGCGGCCTTCCCACCCTAACTCAACACCTTATTAAGCCATGACTGCAACCATTAAAACAGACGAAGAAATCATAAAAATGCGCGATGCTGGCCAGGCCGCGGCCGAGCTACTATCAATGCTTGGCACCCACGTCCAGCCGGGCATTTCCACCGATGAGCTCAACGAGATTTGTGAGGAGTACACCCAAAACACCCTGCGCGCCACGTCAGCACCACTAAATTATCACGGCTTTCCCAAATCGGTCTGCACATCGGTCAACCATGTTGTCTGCCATGGCATTCCCAATGACAAAAAACTAAAAAATGGTGACATCGTTAATTTGGATGTAACCATATTAAAGGATGGGTATCACGGCGATACTAGCGCAATGTTTGCAGTAGGCAAACCCACGGTGAAAGCTCAACGCCTCATGGAAGTTTGCCGCGAAGCCATGCAGATTGGCCTGCGCATGGTCGCCCCGGGGGTCCGGCTCGGCGACATTGGTCACGCAATACAGGAATTTTCGGAAGCGGCAAACTATTCGGTGGTTCGCGAGTATTGTGGTCACGGCATTGGCAGCGTGTTTCATGAGGACCCCCAGGTACTTCACTACGGTGTGCGCGGCACCGGCATGGTCCTGCAACCTGGAATGACCTTCACCATCGAACCGATGCTGAATATTGGCAAACGTCATGTCAAGCAGTTGAACGATGGCTGGACGGTGGTTACCCGCGACCGCTCACTATCTGCTCAGTGGGAACATACTGTGCTCGTCACCGATACCGGCTACGAAATCCTCACGCTGCGCCAGGACGAGGTTATTTGATCCCTTGATTGAAACCGCGATTTTTTCGTCAGAAACCCTTTGTCAGGCATTATCGACACAGCCGCTAACGACCGCGCTTGTCCGAGAGTACACCAACGACTTGCAGGCGGAACTGCATTGGATGTTCAGCGCCGGCGAGTCTGCCGAGCGCATTAGCCAATACCGCTGCGAAATCATCGACACCCTGCTGCGGGGTATCTGGCAACAGACCGTCCACAACGACAAACTAAGCCTGCTGGCAGTGGGCGGCTACGGCCGCGGCGAATTGCAGCCAGGTTCCGATATCGATCTGTTAATACTCGCTGGTAAAGATTCCCAGCTGCGTAAGTCCGACGCCGAACTTCGGGCGTTTATCACTCTGCTGTGGGACATGGGCCTGGAAGTTGGCCAAAGCGTTCGCACGCTCGCCCAATGCGTGTCCGAAGCCCGCAAAGACATCACCGTTATGACCGCGTTGATGGAGACCCGCGATCTTTGTGGAAAATCCCGGGTTGCCGACTTGGAACGTTTGCTTTCACCCCGTCGACTCTGGTCAAGTAAGCAATTTTTTAACGCCAAGCTGGAGGAACAACAGCAGCGTCACGAGAATTTCGGGGAGTCCAGCTACCTGCTGGAACCCAACATTAAAGAAAGTCCCGGCGGCCTGCGAGACCTGCAAACTATCGCCTGGGTCGCCAAACGCCACTACCAGGTCGGCTCTCTTGAAGAACTCGCCAAACTGGGTTTTCTAGACGACAGAGAACTGGAAACCCTAATTAGCAGTCGTAACCTGCTGTGGTGGATCCGCACCGGATTGCACCTGCTTAGTCACCGCAAAGATGACCAGCTTCTATTCGACCACCAGCGCGAGTTAGCCACCCTCGCCGGCTATCAGGATAGTGACCACTCACTGGCAGTGGAAGCCTTCATGAAAACCTACTACCAGGCGGTGATGGAATTGCGCCGCCTGAATGAAATGTTCATGCAACGTCTCCGCGAAGAAATAATGATGCGCCGCGGTAGCAATCGCACAAAGCGAATAAACGATCGCTTCCAGGTAAGAAAAAAGCAGTTGGAGGTGGTTGATGACCAGGTCTTTAACCGCCACCCAGAGGCACTCATCGAGGTTTTCCTACTACTGGCCAGGCACAGCGAAACCATCCAGGGTGTCAGCGCCGCCACTATCCGTCTTATCCGTAACCACTGCTACCTTATTGATGACCAATTTCGCCACAATTCGGCTGGCAGCCAGCTGTTTCTCGGCTTTCTGCGCGAACCCCACGGCGTGTCGGACCAGCTGCGGCGGATGCACCGCTATGGAGTGCTCAGCGCATTCTTCCCCGAGTTTCGCCGCATAACCGGTCAGATGCAGCATGATCTTTTTCATGTCTACACCGTTGATGAACACAGTTTGCTATGTGTGCGCAACGTGCTCAGGTTTGCCAGCGCTGAAGAATCTGCAAATTTGCCCGGGTCACACGACCTCTATTTAAACTTTGATAAACCTGAATTATTGATTCTCGCCGCGCTAACGCATGATGTCGGCAAAGGCCTGGGCGGCAATCATTCCGGGTTAGGCGCAAAGATGGCCGCCCAGTTCTGCGCGCAGTTAAACCTTTCCGCTAGTGATAATGACACGGTTACCTGGTTAGTCCGTTCTCACCTGGATATGTCCTCCCTCTCTCAAAACGCCGACATCAGCGACGCTGACGTACTCACCCGGTTTGCTAATCACGTCGGCAATCAGCAAAACCTCGATTACCTCTTTTTGTTGACCATTGCTGACATGCAGGCGACTGGCCCGAACGTATGGAATTCCTGGAAAGGCTCGTTATTAAAGCAGTTATACCGAGCAACCCTACAACAGCTGAAAACCGGCAAAGAGCAGTTAGAGAGCAGCGAAGCACTGTCGGCCAAAAAACTCAAAACACTCGACCTGCTATCGGCAGAGCAAATAAGCTCTGCACAGGCCGAAAGGCTCTGGGCACGGTTGGGCGATAGCTATATTCGCCGCTTTAGTCCAACCGAAAT
>QNFC01000157.1 GCA_003645395.1 Gammaproteobacteria bacterium | reverse complement strand
CCCGCCAGACTAGAGGCTAATTGCTCCACCAGAAGTGAGAGTACTGCCCCAATATCGACTGAAGTCGCGGGTGAAACCCGAATCAACTCAATGAATAATCGTTCTCTCGTCACCAGCCGGATGGTGGGCTCATCCAATTGGTCGGTTATCTGCAGGAGCTGCTCCACCTCTTCGACCAGCATCCCTGGTGCGTTACTCACCAATGTCATCAGCAGTTTATCAACCAGAGGACGCTGCAACTGTTTGACCAGACGCCGAGCAACGCACTCAACTGGCGAAGCTCGCAAGGCCCTGATCAACTCCAGAGGAGAATCATCCAGCACCGACTCAAGCGAGTCATCAATGTGGAAAGAGTCCTGCTGCGCCAGCCACCAGGGCAGGCGACCACTGCGCAAAAAAAACGCTACCACTGCAACGAGAGTGCTCGACGCGCCGCTCATTTCCGATGGCAGCGAGTGCTCATCAAATACAGCATGACCAGCTACGGTTCCGTCCACCTCGACCGCCTGCTTGCGCTGAATAGCCAGCGCCTGCTCCAGTTCAACCGCCACCCGTGCCGAAAACTGCGTCCCCAGTTCTGCCGGGTTGATTACACCCAGGTCAATCTCCAACCTGTCTATCTGCAGGTGTTCGTGGTCAGCCACGAGCCCCGACATCACCGAGTCCATTGCCGGCACCACCTGTTCGGTAAATAGTTGCGCGACCTGCTGTTGCAATGCCGAAGCCTGCGCCTGCTCGACCAGCGTCAGTTCCAGCTGTTGTTGTCGAATAACGTGGGCCGAGGGTTTCAAATCCTAGCCTCATCACTCACTTTCGGACCGATTCGATAATACGGCCAGTCGATTTAAAACCAAGCCCCTCACTAAGTTCCTCTGCCTTCCATGCCTCGCCCAAAGCTTTGCTGTCGATCCCTGCGCCGGTGACAACCCGGTTCATCTCGATCATCGCTTTGTCAGCATCGGTTGAAAGCTTCTCAGGACTTTCCAGCGATATTCGATCCATAAACGCCTTGCTAGCACTACCAAGTATTACCCGATAGTCCGCTTTACGCGCTTCATCGGCACCGTTAACCGAGGTTGCGAGGGATTTTGAAACCTTGTCATAGGCCTTAATAACCTCCGCCTCCGATAACTCTGGATTCTGAATGGCAACAATGAACTCTTTGCCATTTTCGTAGGCGATGGAGTTGCCGACCGAAGGTTCGGAACCCGCTTTTTCAACTGCCGACAGGTAATCGCTCTGACGCTCAGAATAGACTCTGGCAAGCTTATCTTTTGCCGCCGAATCAGAAACACCGTCGTTGACCGCGATAAATTCGACACCTCGCCCGGGGGTATTTACGGTTCGCGGCATCAGCACCGCATGTAACTGAACCGTACTGCCCGCCTCAATTTCAACACCTTCATCTGATGATGAGAAAAAGCCCTCAGCGGTTGTTAGTGAAAGGTACTTGCCGACGGGTACCCCATTGAGCTGATAAGTCCCCTCCTTGACCGATTCATCTGTGCTGGCAATGATCTGCCCGCGAGCCGACTGCAAGGTAACCGTCGCACTATTGACAGGTTCCTTGGTGGATCCGTTGGTTACGCTGACCCGTAAATTCCCTATCTTTGCCTGCTGTTCTTTCGGTAACCGAAATTCTGTCGTCGCGGTCTCACCGGGTTTAACCTCTACCACCTGCGGATCGCTGGTTACCTCGCCATCCCAAAGTAGCGCCGTTAACACGAAGGTGCCCGGATCAAGATTGTCAAATCCGAAAACACCCTGTTTATCAGTCACAGCAGTCCTGTCGGATCCCTCTATGGTCACCAACGCCTGCGGGGCAGGCTCGTTCTGCCAGGTCACTAACCCTTTTATCGCCCCAAGCTCCGGCTCTGGCTGCACACCGGCAATCAGCAGCACGAGCACCTCTGCTCTGTCGCTACCATCACAGTCACTGCCCTTAACCACCAGGTCATAACTAAATCGATCAACTGCACCAGCAACTGGCCCTTCCAACCGGTAGTTAATACTGCCCGTTACTTTGTCGATAGCCAGTTTGGCACCGAGCGCAGACTGTTCAGCGACCAGCGTGGCATAGCGCAGATAGTCAGCCTGCTTCCGCTGATTGGGATCAAAATCATTGGCCAGTACATCGATGGTGAGCTCCACCGGTTGATAACCCTCGCCACGCACCGCGGGATGGAGTCGAGCAACGCGATAATCAGGCATCGCGACCGGCGGCAAACAGAGCGACTCCGGTGGCTTACAACAGCAAGAGACTTTACCCTTCAACGCGAAGTCCGCCACCACCGGCGCACCTGGCTGATCACTCTGCGCCACCAGAATAAAGGTTCCCCCCTTTTCCACGCCGGCAAGATGTTCGACACCCGGATTCAACGAAGCAAAATCAGCAAACTTCTGGCCATTGTGCTGCCGGTAATAATCAAACAGATGAGCCAGATAGCTCAGCCCGGCGTGGCGACAATCGTGGAGTAGTGACAGCAGCATGTGCTGACGATCCTGCTCCTCGATTTGCAATTCAGCGGAAATGGCTCGCAGCATTGCCTGCTCGATTGCGCCGCTGCGACTTAATCGACCATGGGTCAACGCCACCTGCTGCTTGAGCGTCGTCATTAGCCGCTGACCAATCAGGTCAGTGACCAGCCGTTTGTACGCAGTCATAAAAGCGCCCAGGTCGAACACCGTCAGCGCTTCTGGTAACAGATCAATTAATTCGCTGATTTGCACGCGTATCCCGTCCTGGGAAACCCGTTCAGCCATTTTCACGGCATTTTCGACGCTATCTCCGCGCACCAGGCCGATCAAACCTACTGCGCCAGCAGCAGCTTTTTCGGTTTCTTCCAGTTGCACCGCTGCCAGCTTTGCCATCGCCATCGGTACCAGACCGCGCACACTGACAACCAGACTCTCTTCAGTCTCTATCGCGACTTTATCTACCTCGACAAGGGCTCGCTCCTTCTCAAGTTGTTCAAGCTTGCTGCGGTCGGACTCCTCACGAATTTTCTCTCCGAGCCGCTTGTGGGCATCGGCAACCTCCTCAAGCCGCCGTTTTCTCTCATCGGGAGATCGTTCTGGTAGTGGCGGAATCCGAATTCGGCCTTCCCCACCAATCGATGCTAGCAGGCGCTGAAATGAACAGATAATCGCTGCGCGCAACACACCATAATCCGCGTCGAGGTGGGCGAGATTACACAGTGATTTGCGCTCAATCCGCACTCGCTGCCATTGCTTTTCACCTTCAATCAGCGCCCGTTTAGACTCTCTGATCTTCTCAACCCTGCTGGAATATCCGCGTTTAAACTCAGTCGGTCTGAAGTTCTGCACTTCCGCAGCCTTCCCGACAAACAGCGCCAGCTGAACTTGCGCTCCTTCGTTCACCGCACGCATCTCATCCAGGCGCGTGCGAGCCTCGCGCTCGCGTTCGCCGGCTCCTTCTAAAAAGAGCACCAACAGGTCGAACTCGACATTGTGCTGCCGTCGTAGCGTCGCCAGCCTCGCAGAGGCTTCAGCCCAGTTTTGCTCCAGGTGACCTTCAATGCGCATTAAAGAGCTGCGACGATAATCCTGCTCAAGTCCACCACCGCCGCCTCGGTGACGCCAAACGAGTCCGGGGGTACAGCAATCATCCGGTCGCCAGCTGCTGGCCTGTTGATCACTAAATCCATAATAAAAAGGAATCGCCCGGTCACCCAGCGGCCGGTGCTCACCGTGACTCGGCGTGATAGTCAACGCCAGTTCCTTGTCGAACTTCACGCTGGCGACCATCGCCAGCAATCGACGCAGCAGATTGGCCGTTTTTTCAAAGTCGGCATGCGTGTGAACATGTACGGCTGCGGCATCGAAGTGATGGCGAAACCCCTCGCTTCGTCCCAGGTGGCCGAGCATTAGATGTTGCGGATATCCCGTGGCGCTGGCGCAATCGGGTACCCAGCGGCAAGCCGATTCAATGAACTCGTTATGGGCAGTGGCTACCTCAACGACCAGGTCGTAGTGGTATTGATCGATCTCTCCACTGTTCACCGCACCCTTAAGCGCAGCGTTAAAAGCACTGACGGGCAGCAGCTCACCGGCATCAAAACCAAGGGCTGCGCCGTAGCGGGTGAACGCGGTGCGAATGCCCGTGATCAGGCCGGGCAGCAGGTCGCCGACCAGTTGCGAATAACCGCTGTTCAACTCGACCGTTGTTGTGATGCGAGGCAGCATCAGCTCGGTATGCAACCGCGGCACACTAATAAGTTCGGGTGGCGGCGCACACGCCGGGAGAGCCTGCAGATCCGCAGCCTTTACCAGCAGTACCACGGGCGTAAAACGCAGGTTGGAGCCCTTGTTATTGCAGTCGGTTACCAGGCAACTACGCAGATTCTGATCACTGATTTGCAGATAGAGTAGCGCGACCCGGCCATCAAGCTGCGCGGCGGCAAGCGGCTTGTCGGTATCCGGATTCTCCTGGCCCTCCAGCAGCTGTAGCAATTCAATCTGGCTGGTCAGTGCGGGACGCTGCCGCCAGAGTTCGTATGCCGGCAAGCCATCTTCGTCATTACTGGGATCGGTATAGGTGCGCCAATGGCTGAACACGCCTTCTGGCAGGTTGATCAGGTAACCGTCTGAACTGATACCAAAACCATTACTAACCGTTACTACCCCTTCATCAGCGTCGGTTGCCAGATTGAGCCCACAGATGATGCCGGTACCACACAGCTGCACCCGGCTGATTCGGTCCTGCTGGTCGAGATAGTCCCGCAGGGCATTCAACTGGGCGCTGGAGAGCACCTGGTTGGGTACGAAATTCGGAAAAATATTGTGAATTGTTTCCATTCTCTTTGCCTCGCCGAGTCAGAAAGTTCCGAGGTT
>QNFC01000156.1 GCA_003645395.1 Gammaproteobacteria bacterium | reverse complement strand
TTATTGAGGCTGAAATCAAACCCTATACCAACACGGTTGAAGCATTTGCGGCGTTACGTGCAAAAGAGATCGACTTCTTTATTCACGACGCTCCAACGAGCTGGAATTTGGCCCAGTCTAAAGGCTCGTCTGACTTGATGGCCCTGTACACCTCGCTTACCGAGGAATCACTAGCCTGGGCGGTGAATAAAAATAATGATGCGCTGTTAGCCGAGCTAAACAACGCACTTATCGCGCTCGACCGTGCCGGAATAATAAGACAGATCCAAAGTCACTGGATTCCAGTGAGAATTGAAGTAAATTAACTGTTAAATGATTTTGGGTAACCCTCAAACAGGAGAATATCCATGAGTAATCAAGTTGATTTTGGCCCCTTAGCAGAATTGATCGGGGTGTGGAAAGGCGACAAAGGTACTGATCTTGCTCCAGAGCCTGACGGGGCTGAAGTGAACCCCTATAGCGAAACAATCACCTATGCCGCAGTGGGTGACGTGACAAACGCTGAGTCACAGGTGTTGGCCGTCGTTCGTTATCACCTGGAAGTTATGCATAAAGAGAACAACTCAAAAATTCACGATGAAACCGGCTACTGGATATGGGACGCCAAAACAGAAACAGTTATCAACTCATTGATAATTCCACGGGCAGTCTGTGTGCTGGCCGGCGGTAAATTTGATTCTAAAGTTGATGAAAATGGGCAACTAACACTTGATGTAGAAGCAACTATTGATCACTCAGATTGGAATATTATTCAATCGCCTTTTATGAAAGAAAAGGCCAGAACAAACTCTTTTAACCGCACCATAACGGTTGGCAATGGAAAAATGAAATATTTCCAGAGTACAAAGCTTTCCATTTATGGCAAAGAATTTGATCATACAGATGAAAATGAGCTATTTCGTCAATAATTATCGGTTCTAAGGCAGCTCTGAAAAACTCCAGGTGCAGTGGATGGTTTTTCGGAATGTTCATATTTGAGGCGTAAAACCCACGTAATAGCGGGGCTATTGCGAAGTTATGCACGAACAGTAGGCGCCCTGAGGCGACAAAGAAGATGGATGTTCTGAGGAAGCCGGTACAAATTCAGCTTTTTCCAGAACTTCCCTAAATACAATCACCGCTTGGACCATCCGCCTACAGAACAAAGACAGTATGTGTGAACTCCTGGGCATGAGTGCAAACGTACCCATCGACATATGCTTTAGCGTTGCTGGCCTATCAAGCGTGGCGGCACTACCGACCCCCATCGCGATAGTTGGGGCATCGCCTTCTATAAAGGCAAGGGCTATTGAGCAGTTCAAGACTCAGGGTTCAGCGCAAACTCCAAAATCGCCCAGTTCGTTTAAACGGCACACCGCCACCTGCCATATTCTCAACGCGAATCGTGGCCGGGACCGTCTGGAAAATACCCATCCCTTGTCATCAGCACTATGGGGCAAACCTGGTCCTTTACCACAGCGGTCAGCTCAAAGGCATCAACAAGTTTTCAAAAAAGAAGAAAGTCATGTCAAGCTAGAGTTCCAACTGATCTTCAGACAACGTGATTATTTGAATCCAAAAATTATCGCTCGTAAACTTTATTGAAATTTGTCGGTGAAATACGAATAGTCCGATCCAGCTGACGGTGCTGGGCAACTAGTACGGGATCGAACGCCACGCATTGCCGCGCATCGTTACCGCTTTTAAGAGAGGAGAAACCCGATGGTAGATCGGCCGATACTAAAAACAGCGCTCTGCGAGCAGCTGGGCATTGAATACCCCATACTGCTCGCCGGTATGGGCAACGCAAGCGGCCCCGAGCTGGCCGCAGCCGTGGCCAATGCGGGCGGACTGGGCATGCTCGGTGCGACCACGCTCACGCCGGACGAATTACGCGGCTGGATTCGCAAAACCCGAACCCTCACCGACAAACCCTTTGGCGTTGATATTCTGATGCCAGAAGCCTTGCCCGAAGGCGGCGATGCCCAGGACCTGCGGGCACAACTGCCCGCCGAACATGTCGCTTTTATCGAACACCTTAAACAGCTCCACGGCGCCGCCAACAGCAAAGGCCGGGAGCTGCCGCTGACAGAAGCCTTCGTCCGTAGTCAGTTCGAGGTGGTACTCGAAGAACAGGTCCCCATCTTTGCCACCGGCCTGGGTATTCCAGATTGGGTGGAGAAAGATGCCCACGCGCAAAACATCACCATCATCTCGCTCGTCGGTAGCGTGCGCGCGGCGCAGCGGGTTAAAGATCGAGGCGCAGATATCATTGTTGCCCAGGGACACGAGGCCGGCGGTCATACGGGCCGAATCGGCACCATGGCCCTGGTTCCACAGGTTATCGATGCCGTAGGAGATACGCCGGTCGTTGCCGCCGGCGGGATTGGTGATGGCCGCGGCGTTGCAGCTGCACTAGCAATGGGCGCTGCCGGTGCCTGGATAGGCACCGCATTTCTGGCCACGCAAGAAGCCTTTGTTGACTACATAGACCTGGGCCTGTTTGACCAGGCCACCACCGATCACTACCGCCAACGGCTGGTCGATGCCCGCTCCGAAGATGCCCGTATTTACCGAATATTTACAGGTAAAACCGCCCGGGCACTGCGCAACAAGTTCACCGATATCTGGGATGCATCGGGCATGGATACACTGCCCATGCCGTTGCAATGGACGCTCGTAGCAGACCTGCAGCACGGCATGATGGAAAAAGGTGACCCGGAATTTCAGGCTTTCTTCGCCGGACAGGCGGCGGGAATGATCAAAGAAGTGAAGAGCGCCGGGGACCTGGTGTTAGAGCTGGCCCACGATACGGTGGATATCTTCGCCAGGCAGCTCCCCAACGGTCTTGTTGTTGGGCCGTAACCGAATTAACGCAAACAGGGCAGACTAGCCAACCCAAACCACACTATTCTGTAACTTCTCCGGGACTTTCAGGCTGCCCAGAATTGAATAACAATTACAAAAGGCAAATCAACCGAGATCAACGAAGCCGCTCTAAAAAGCTCTTTCTTCCTTATTGCCCGCATCTAGCTCGGAAAATAGCAGGATAGTATCCTACTCCAGTTTTACATAAATACTAATTATCATCCTACTTTAATACTTTTTTACGAAGAAATAAAAGCAGTGGTTGTTCGACTTTCAAATGCACCCATATACCGGCCCACACTGAGGGAACGACAATAACAACAAACAATACGCCCGCGACTACTAAACTCTGTCCCGCTTCATCATTTAATACGATTCCAGTAGACCTTTCCATCAGTGAACGTACGAGATTGAATACTGCCTTTAAGCACCAGTAGTGCACCAAATAAATCGAATAGGATGCATTACCAAGCAGGCTCATAATCTTATGGCGCCTAAAAAACGCTTCTACTCCTGGTGATGCTGAACCCAGAACCAACAAAAAGGAAGCCAGGCCAAAACCAAAAATAGTAACAGGATGAGTTGGCCATTGTGTCAGGCTGACATTAAGGCTTGAATAATAAATAGATGTGCCCAAAAACAACACAACCCCAAGAGAAACACAGGTTTTAGCAATTGACGAAGATATCCCACTATCAAATCTAATTAGCTTAAAACGCAACACAGCCGCAGATATACCAAAAATAAACAAAAGATTAAAATAGTGTAAAAATACGGGGCTAGAACTATTCCAAATTAGTAAAATGCTGATAAACCAGGCTGCTATGGTGACAAGCCCCAACTTTTTATTCAGTATTAAACTAGCGAAAAAAATATAAAAAATTATTTCATAAAGCAGCGTCCAGCTGACTTGAATTACCTGCTCTGCCTCGGGTAAAAATAGAAACGCATTAAGAAAAAACGCCTCCAGGTCCATACTTCTAAAAACAAGTTTCCAGCCGCCTAATACAAAAAACACAATCCAGTAAATAGGATATATACGGATAAGACGCCTTTTAAAATACCAACCAAGTTTACTTGGGTTCCCAATATCTTTTACATGCGCCGTGAGAATAATAAATCCGCTTAACACAAAAAAAAGATGCACGCCTGAGAATCCATTTTTAAAAATACCAAACAGCGGCGTTATACCGTACTCATATTCTATTTTTAAAGTGCCATGAAAAAGCACGACTAACAGCGCCGCAATTCCGCGATATCCTTGAATGCTATAAAGCATTATTATTCCTCACGTGTGGCGAGTCAGGTCTCTTAAGCTTGCCGCTTGCCAAATACTGGAATATCAGAGCAGGTCATATTTTTCAAAAACTTTATTGATACTCTATCTAGATATCTTTTTTCGAAAAAATAAAAGCAAAGGTCGTTCAACTTTTAAATACACCAGTATGCCAAATAAAATTGGTGCCACACAAATAATAGCAAGAAATACGCTTGAGATTAACACGCTCTGCCCCATGCCATCGTCAACAGAAACGCCAGTAGCTCTTCGCGTCCAGGAGCGGATAATATTAAATGACTCCTTTTGTCCCCAGAGATGGACAAGATAAATAGAATAGGATGCATCGCCAATTAACCTCAAAATTTTCTGTCGCTTAAAAGCTCCATCAATTTCTGGTGATGCTGAGCTCAAAACCAAAAACCCAGTGGTCAGACCAAAACCGATAATGAGAACCGGGGGCTGGGGCCATAATGCTAGGCTCAGATTAAGACTGGACCAATAAATAGAGGTGAGTATAAATAAAATAACTCCGAGGAAAAAACTAATTTTTAAAAAGGCAGAGAATATATCGCTATTAATATCCATTAACTTAAGGCGTAATATAGCTGCTAGCATGCCAAAAATAAACAACAGATTAAGGTGATGAAAAATAGCAGAAGCGGAGTGGCCCCAAGGAAGATAATTAGTCCAATTCAATAAAATTGCGAAAACCCAGACTGCAATAACAGTGATTCCCAGTTTTTTATTGA
>QNFC01000155.1 GCA_003645395.1 Gammaproteobacteria bacterium | reverse complement strand
TGGCTCACCGGCCCCCACCAGGCATCGTCCATCAGGTCGAGTTTGCCGCCCAGTTCCGCGCCGGCATTAATGCCATCACCGGTGTTGCTTTCGTTGGCCACCGACCAGCGCGCCTGGGTCGGATAAGGGTGATATTTTTCCCGCATCGCCTGGTTATGGGCGAACCCACCGGCGGCAAGCAATACGCCGCGTTTGGCTCGGTATCGCAAAGGTTTATGGTTTTTTGCCACTTCGATGCCGACTACTCGACCTTCTTCTTCAATCAATCGAGTCAGGGGTGTGTTCAGCTCCACCGGAATGTTGGCGTCGATTATTGATTGATAGAGACGGCTTGCTACCCCCTGACCCATGGTGGCCATGCGTTGGCGGGTGAGCACATTTTTAATGGTATCGCCGATGGTTTTTAGTAGCTGTTTGCGACCGGCACTATGGCGTCGCAGGCCACCCATGATCTGCAATCCCCGCAGACTGAGTGAGGTCCAGTGCACGCCGTCCATCACCGGCGGTCGCAGGTATTTAAAATTGGATTTCAGTTGATAGACATTGAATGGCAGCGGCTCCAGCGCCCGGCCATCGGCGAAGCCGCCGGGTTGTTCGGCGTAATAATCGGAGTAGCCCTTGCTCCACTCAAAGTGCATCTGGCTGTGGTCGCGCAGAAACTCGATCATCTGCGGGCCGTATTCGAGAAAGGCGTGCTGTAGCTCCACCGGCGTACGGTCGCCCACCGTGTGCGCCATGTAGGTTTTCGCCAGTTCTTCGGTGTCCGGCAGGCCGCCGTCGAGCACCAGGTAGTTGTTGGGAATCCAGACGCAGCCGCCAGAGCGGGCGGTACTACCACCGACATAGCCCGATTTCTCCACGATTAGCGTGTCCATTCCCAGGTGTTTGGCTGCCAGTGCAGAGGTCATGCCGCCGCCGCCACTGCCGACCACAATCCAGTCGACTTCCTGATCCCAGTGGTCAGCATGTGTGTTGTTCTTATTGTTCATTTAATTCCTCCTCTGCCTGAACACTAGTTCCAGCTTAGCTGATTCTCAGCGATTTTGGATGATCGACTAGCCCTGTCTGGATCAGGTTTCCAGCAGACGATATCAATTTGACATCCATCGATTGCAACCCCTAGTATCGACCGCATCTAAACATATATTCAGGAGGGAGAGCCGAGCATGGATGTTTCAAAGTTTATCGATGCAGAAAAAGGCCTGATTAAAGGCGAAATTTTTCACAGTCAGGAGATTTACGAAGAGGAGCTAGAACAAGTTTTTGCTCGCTCCTGGTGTTTTCTGGCCCACGACTCAATGATTCCCGAGCCGGGGGATTTTATGCAGAACTACATCGGCGAAGACCCGGTGTTGGTGGTGCGTCAGGAAGACGGATCGGTAAAGGCTTTTCTTAATCAGTGTCGTCATCGTGGCATGCGCCTATGTCGGGCCGACCTGGGTAACGCCAAAAATTTTATGTGCTCTTTCCACGGCTGGAACTACGGCATAGACGGCGAGCTTATCAACGCTCCCCACAGCGACCAGATTTACGAATCACTTGATCCTGACGTGTTCCGCGCCACCCAGGTGCGGCTGGCTAATTACAAGGGATTCATCTTCGGCACCTGGGACAAGACCGTTGCCGATTTTGAGGAATATCTTGGCGATTTCGCCTGGTACTTTGATGCCTACGTTGATCGCTTTGAAGGCGGTATGGAGGTAGTCGGCGTGCACAAATGGGTGTTGCCGGCGAACTGGAAATTCAATGCTGAGCAGCCGTCATCAGACATGTACCACGGTGAGGTGTCTCACGGCTCCGCGTTCCAGGTGATGGTGCCACTGTCGGCGGAAGGCGCACCTCCGCCCTGGGCGATGGAGCAGTTAGGCAAACTAAGCCAGCCTGCTGGTTATCAGTTTACGGCGCCCAATGGTCATGGAACCGGTTGGTTTAACGGTGGCATGCCGTTGATGGATGAGACTATTTTAAAATGGCACCAGTCGACCGAGACAGAGGTCAGTGCGCGGCTTGGGGCAGACCGTTTCGCCATCGCGGGACACGCCAATATTTTCCCCACCTTTATGATGCTGAGTAACTACACCTTTCGGGTCACCCACCCCCGTGGCCCTGATGAGATGGAGATATGGGCCTGGTCAATGGCGCCCAAAAATGCGGCCGCTGAGGTCAAAGAGGCTATTCGCCTCGACCTGCTACGCACCTTTAGTCCCGCTGGTATGTTTGAGCAAGACGACGCGGTTAACTGGGAAGAAGAGCAGCGCATAATGCGTGGTCACATGGCCCGCAAAAAACCGTTGGTCTACCAGCAGATGCTTGGCCGTGCTCGCTACGACGCCGACGGCCTGCCGGGCAAAACGGTGCCTCATGTCTATGCTGAAGAGGCGGCCCGTGGCATGTATCAGCATTACGCGGATTTGATGTCCGGCAAACCCTGGCCCGACCTGGAAAAACTGAAGAAAGCGCGTGAACAGCGCGAGCGCGCTGAATTAGCCGCCGCCGCGAGTCCAGCCCCAAAAGCTGCCTCAGGAGGTAGCCAATGAATAAGCCGGATAAGGTCACCCACCTGTTCAAACGCCCTGAGCACCTGGCCCCGGTTAACGTAACCATGGAGACCGCCTACGAGATCGAGCAGTTTCTCTATGCCGAGGCAGAACTGCTGGACGCCTGGGAGTTTAACGACTGGCTGGCGCTGATGGCCGCGGATGTTCATTACTGGGCACCGGTGCGCGAAAACCGCATGGCGCGAGAGGCGGAACAGGAGATGTATCCTCCTGGTACTGCCGCCCATTTTGACGAAAACCTGCAGATGCTCGGCCAGCGCGTGGCCCGGCTCTACACCCACATGTCCTGGTCTGAGTCGCCGGCATCGCGGACCCGTCATTTAATTTCCAACGTGCGCGCCCATACCACTGATAAGGCCGATGAGTTCCAGGTGCAGTCAAGTTTTCATGTCTACCGCACCAGTAGCGAGCGCCACCAGGATTCGGTTGTCGGTCGGCGCTTTGACCTGTTGCGCCGGGCGGATAACGCCTATGGGTTTCAGATAGCCGATCGCACCGTGGTCTTCGATATGTCGATGCTGCTGGTGAAAAACCTGAGTTCTTTTTATTAATTACCCAGGTTAGTTTACTGAATTTTTAGAACCAATCCTGAGGAGGAGAGCATGGCTGGAATACGCGTAATGGTGACCCTGAATTTCCCGACAAAAGAAATTGCCGACCAGGCAGTTGAAGGCATGGTGCCCCAATACCTGGAAAAGGCGCAGGAAGAGGGCGCCATTCAGTACGAGCTGTTTCGCAGCGTTACGGCACCAGAAAAAGTTGTGCTGCTGGAGCATTGGGCTAGCCGTGAGCTCTACGACCAGCACTGGACCACCCAGACCGAACGGGAAGGCACGCCAGACCCTGAAGAGGCCGCCATGCTCAACCCGCAGTTCGAGTTCTATCGCCATGAAAATTACGACATCGTCGATGGCATCTGGCAGCCGCTCGACCCTGCACAGCGCCTGTCAACTATTCGCTGGATTTAGGTTGGCTTAAGTAGATCAGCGCTGAAAATATCCGGAAAGAATCAACAGGTGGAGGAGTAATACGATGAGCAAAATACCGGCAGACGAACTGGTTCACATCGGTGTGGTAGTAAAAAACGCCCAGGAAAGTGCGAAAAAATACGCCCGCATTCTTGGCATTGGCGAATGGCAGGTGACCGAGCACACCGCCGATACATTGAGTGACTCAACCACTCACGGCAGTGCCACCCCACAGCATTTTTTAACCGCTACCGGCCAGGTGCAGACCGACATGGGGGCAGTGACTTTCCGCTTGATCGAACCGCGCGGTGGCTGGACTACCTATCAGGAATTTCTGCTCACCAAGGGCGAGGGTATCCACCACGTCTGTACTGCGGTGGTCGATGAAAATGCCATGGCGGAGCTGCAGCCCTGGCTGGCGAGCGAAGGCGTCGGCATCGCCCAGAGCGCGACGCTGGCCAACGGCACCCGCGAAGTGTTTCTCGACACCAAAGAGCTGCTCGGCGGTTTTTATATTGAACTACTGGTGGCGGGCGATGGCCAGCGTGAAGACGCCCCCGATGAGACCTGGGATTTTGCCAGCGAAGTGCCCGAATCCGGCCCGCAACTGCCCTTGGGTACCTTCCAGATGCATTTTGGCGTGGTGGTTAACGAGCTAATGCCCCGGGTCGCCGACTGGTCACGGCTGTTTGGCCTGAGTGACTGGAACTTCATGAACTGGCACGACGGTCCCGGTTCTCTCGAACAGCCTGAGTACATGGGCAAGCCGGTTGATCACGCTTACTTCACCACCATGGCTGAGTTCAATCCGCTGCTGGCGTTTGAAATCATCCAGCCGACCTTCGGCCCAAGCCACTATAAAGAGAACTACCGCAACATCGTTGGTGAAGGCATTCACCACATGAATGCCTCCCTGTTTCCGGATGCCGATACCTGGAAAGGCATCGCCGCCAACAACGCCAATCAGGGTGCTCCGGTGGTGATGGGTGGCGGCATCGGCGGCGGTTTCGCCAATTTCTATTACGTTGATACCGCCGCTGACCTGGGTTACGTCACCGAGATCATCCACCCCGGTCCTAACTGGGACAAAGGCCCCGGCGGTATTCAACCGGCCATGTCCGCAACCATGATCTGAGCGAATCTGGCGGGATAGGTAACAGGTAAATAAAAAAAGGCCAACCGATTCAGGCTGGCCTTTTTGTTAGTAAAGGTCGAAAAACTAGAGCCGCTGCTCGCCGGTTAAATATTCAATCGCCAGCTCAGCCATCGGCCGTGCCATCCGGCCGTAGGTCAACGCCTGGGTGCTGGAGGCGCTGCCTTCCTCATAGCGTTTCATAATGCCCTGCAAAAT
>QNFC01000154.1 GCA_003645395.1 Gammaproteobacteria bacterium | reverse complement strand
GAGGGGCTCGAGTTTCTGCTTCAGCCGTTCCTGGCGCAGGTCGCGATCGTCCTGCACGTAACAACCGTGAAATTTAATCAGCTGCGCATCATCTGCAGAGATATTACCCGTGACCGGATCCTGTAGACCCTCAGCAATAGTGCCACGTAAAAAATTACTGCCGAGTTTCATCGGCTCATTTGGGGCCAGAGTCTCTTCGCTGGTGCTCATCAGTACACATCCCTCTGGTAACGGCGTTCGCGCTGCATCAGGCTCACGTAATCCGCGGCGCTCTCAGCTGACAGGCCGCCCTCTTTCTGAATAATTTCCAGTAACGCAGCATGCACGTCGCTGGCCATGCGAGTCGCGTCACCACAAACGTAGACACAGGCACCCTCCTCCAGCCAGCGATAAAACTCGTGACTCTGCTCCAGCATACGCTGCTGCACATAAATACGCTCAGCCTGATCACGGGAAAAGGCCAGGTCAATACGGGTCAACAAGTCGCTCGCCAGGTGGGCCTGCCATTCGCGTTGATAAAGAAAATCGGTAGTGAAGTTTCGGTCGCCAAAAAAGAGCCAGTTACGACCCTCGGCACCCTGGGCTTCGCGCTCTTCCAGAAACGCCCGAAACGGTGCCACGCCGGTGCCAGGACCGATCATTATTACGGGTTGCTGGGAGTCTTCCGGCAGGCGGAAAAGCGGATTTTCATGGCGATAGATGCCAAGGGTTTCACCTTCGACCACATGATTGGCAATCCAGCCAGTAGCCACACCGCTGCGCTGCCGGCCACGAGCTTCATACTCAACAGTGGCGACGGTTAAATGCACCTCATCGCTATTGGCCAGCTGCGAACTGGCGATGGAATAGAGTCGCGGCTGGATCGGTCTAAGCAGGCCGACCAGCTGTTCCGCAGTGAGACCGGCCAGCGGCTGCTCTACCAGCAGGTCGAGAAGGTCTCGGCTATATAACCAGTCGGTTAGTTCCTGCTTGTGATCATCTTCCAGCAGTTCAATCAATTGATCATTAGGCTGAATCGCAACGTAGTTCTGAATTACCGGCCGAGCGATGGGCACAATCTCGTAATCCTTAATAAGCGCGTCACGCACGGTCACCGATTCGCCGCTCGCACCCGGTACCTGAGCCTGAGGGTCGAGTTTGAGCGTGGCGAGAATCTCATCGACCAACTCGACCGGGTTGGGCGTCAGCACCCCAATCGAATCACCAGGCAAAAACTCCATGCCGGACTCTTCCAGCGACAACTCCAGGTGGCGGGTCTGCTTACTGGAGCCGCGCCCGGTAATCACCTGATTGACCAGCACCTCGGCCTGCCACGGCTGACCCCGGCTGTAATCATTGCCACCCGCCAGACTCACTACAACCGGCGCGGAGCTGGTGGTTTCTAGCGTCTGTTGCAAGGCGTTGGTGACCTGCTCTATCCAGGTGGCGGCATCGGCAGCGTAGTCAACGTCACACTCCTGGCGGGGGACGATTTCCTGCGCGCCCAGTTCAGCGAGTCGGGCATCAAAGTCCCGACCCACCTGGCAATAATGGCTATAGCTGGAATCCCCCAGCGCAAGTACCGAATACTGCAACGATTTCAGCACCTTAGCCTTATTACTATTAAGGAATTCAGCAAATTCCTGTGCCGTATCGGGCACATCGCCCTCGCCGTGGGTACTAGCAACAATCAATACTGCGGCGGCCTTTTTCAGCTGCGCTTTGCGATAGTCCAGCGCGTTGAAGACCTCGGCACCAATACCCGCCTGGGCAAGCGCCTGCTGTAATTTTTTTGATACGCCCACACCATTACCGGTCTGCGAGGCATAGAGGATCACTACCTGCCCGGCGCTGCTGCCAGTCGGTGCTCCGGCACTGCCCGATGCCATCCCTGCCAGGTAACCGCTGCTCCACAGTAATTGCTCTGCAGTCAGGGTTTTGGCGCAGTCAATCAGCGCACGTAATTTGGAGTTATCCAGTTGTGCTGGCAATCCAGCAATCACACTTTTAGTCATGTTATTCGGTCAGTCTGGTTTCCGCGGGGTGCGTACTATTGCATAACCCCCTTATTCCTTATATGTATATTTTAAATATTTTATATATATTTAGGGAATAAACAAGGCATCATTCCAGTCCACTAAAATAGAACGGAAAAAGCACCAGGATGAAACTGCAACAACTAAAGTATGTAAGAGAAATCGTCCGCTCAGGGATGAAAATCTCGGAAGCGGCGAAATCGCTGCACACAGCACAGCCCAGCATTAGCAAACAGATTCGCCTGCTGGAAGATGAATTTCAGCTAGAAATTTTTCAGCGGCACGGCAAACACCTCACCGGGCTAACCGCATTTGGTGAACAGCTGTTGGGACGCACCGAGCTGATTTTCCAGCAGGTTGAACAGATCAAAGCGATAGCTGATGACCATCTACACCCAGAGGCCGGGCGCCTCAAAATCGCCACTACTCACACCCAGGCCCGATTTGCTCTGCCCGGGCCGGTACAGGAATTTCGTCGGCATTATCCGCAGATAGAACTGGATATTTATCAGGGCACCCCGGACCAGCTCGTGGGACTGTCCAGAGACATGGATCTGATTATTGCCACCGAAGGCCTGGAAGGATTCGATGGCCTGCGGCTGCCCTGCTATCACTGGAGCCGAGATGTGCTGGTGCCAGTCGGTCACCCGTTAACCAGGATTAAAAAGCTAACCTTGAAAGAGATTGCTGAGTATCCGCTGATTACCTACGTGTTCAGCGCGGACCGTAGCAGCTTTATTGATGACAGTTTTGGTGCCCTGGGATTTCACCCGCGCATCGCCCTGTCAGCCGCCGATACCGACGTGATCAAAACTTATGTACGCCTCGGACTGGGAGTTGGCATTATCGCCCGCATGGCCTATCAGCCTGACGACGACCAGGGCCTGGTGGCCCTGGATGCCAGCCACCTGTTTCCTACTAGCCTGACCGAAATCGGCATTCGTCCCAATCGCTTTATGCGTCGTTATATCTATGACTTTATTAACTATTTTTCGCCCCACCTTAAGCCTGATGAGGTCGAGCAAGCAGTTTTGACCGGATCTACCGACAAACTGGTCAACAGTCTGAAAAGCCTGGAGACACGCTGACCGTCAACGGCTGAAAAACCGCCAGACCGTTGCGGCTCAGCTCAAAGTTACGCCTTCGAATTCGGCGCCGTCGCCAGTTCTGCCATCGCCTGACCAAACAGGGCACTGATTTCCGGGTCGGGTTGTCCGGCGCCACCCGAGGCGCTCCAGCCACCGTCAACCGGTAGATTTATGCCGGTAATAAAAGAGGCCTCATCCGACGCTAAAAACACCGCCGCTTTTGCAATATCTTCACTCTGCCCGATACGCTGAATAAGCTGCGAATCGAACCATGGCTGGTCGCCGGCGGTGACAATCAGCCCATGGGTTGCCGGGGTATCGATAATACCGGGTGATATGGCGTTGACGCGGATATTGTGCGGCGACAGTTCCACCGCAAGGTTATTGGTCATCCGCAACACTGCGCCTTTCGAAACGTTGTGAACCAGATTACCCGGCACGTTTGCGGGCATCGCCGCACCGATCATGCCAGCGATGGAGCCGGTATTGATAATGACGCCCTCACCCTTACGCTTGAACACCGGCAGAGCGTGTTTAATCGCCAGAAAGACAATTGTTATTTCATTCGCCAGATTGTAATCCCACTGCTCGCGGGTCAGGGTTTCGATGGTGCCCCCACGTACGCCCGAAGCGTTGTTATAGAGAATATCGAAATCGCCATACTCGGCGACGGCGAACTCGATCCAGCCGATCAGCGCCTGTTCGTCATCTAAATCTAGCGGCTGCATAGAAACCATTTCACCGCCGGCATCGCGAACCATGCGCACCGTCTCTTCCGCAAGATCAGCCTTGAGGTCACAGCCAACAATGCGCGCGCCTTCGCGGGCAAACGCCAGCGCCGCCGCTCGCCCCTGGCCGTCCGCCGTTCCGGTAATAAGTGCAACCTTGCCCTGCAGTCGTTTGCTCATACTTCCCCCTGGTTTGAGATTAGGATAGAAATTCCTTTGAATTACCACATGAGATCATCGGGCACCTGAAATTCAGCGTATTCATCGTCTTCGTCCACAGCCTCGTTACTCAGCGTATTCGCCAGAACGATATAACCGGCGTCCCGCTGGGTAATTTTTTCTGCCACCGGCTGGGGGATAACGTGGCACTGTTCACCCAGCCGGGCAATGCACAACTTGCCCGATACCAACTGTTGCCGGGTTCTATCGTCCACTTCTATCTGCCTGATTTTGCTGTCATCTTCAAAGCGGAAAACCACCTCCCCGGCATCGCACTCTATGCTATTCATCTCAATAAGCTGGCGAATCTGGGCGGTAATCGCTTTCTGGTCTGCCTGCTGCTGCCTCTGGCGGTTTAATTCGCGATCACGGTCGGCTTTTTGCTGGCTTTCCTGCTGTCGCTGCTGCTCGGCCTCATCAAGCTGTCCCGACCGATCACGGACTTTCTGGTTACCACTTTTACGCTGCTTCCGTTTAGCCTTTTCAACCTTGGTTTTGTCGGTAAGGCCGGCTTTTAAAAATTGATCCTGAAACGGATTTGCCATCAAATCATCACTAGAAATTTAAAAGGGGCGGCTAATTTCGCCGAACGACACTATTTTTAACACGAAATTGGCATCACTGTGGCGGCACAACTCGAGTGATTGCTACCACCACATAACCATGATTATTGTCGTACTTAAGCGCTACGTCATTGGCAAACAGGTACAACTCCCCATCGCCCTCAGCCCGGAATGGATGGCTACTTAGCTCGTCATTTAGCACACCCAAATCCACCTTACTAAACCACTTTCCCTCCACAGCACCGACGACACTGTACAGACGGGCCGGATAGTAGCGGCTAACGGG
>QNFC01000153.1 GCA_003645395.1 Gammaproteobacteria bacterium | reverse complement strand
GGTCGGCTGGGCAGCATTATCGGCGCTCTGATCGGCGGGACTCTGATCGCATCGTGGGGGTTGTCGGGATATTTTGGTGTGCTGGGTGGCCCGTTATTGCTAGCCGGCGTGCTTACTCTGTTCTGCTTTAGCGGGAAAATATTAGTAAGCCGAGAGAGTCGCTGACAGTCTCCAAAGCAAGGTAGGGCGAGCTCTTGAGATGCAAGAGTGCTGTGTCGCAACGGGTCTAAGCTATCAACAATATTAAGAGGTGATCCAGTCAAAGTTCGGCCAGTACTCATCTAAACCAACAAGCATGCGAAAGCTAACAACGCCATTTCGCGCAATAGGGTGTGGCGACATATACACACTCAGCGGTCACCTGGCCGGTGAGGAAAAAATCAGTATGTCACGAGCACCACCAGCCTAAGGAGAGTTGTTTGTAGCCACACCGGTGATTCCCTCGGCGATTAAGGCGAGTAATCCGTCTTTATCGTTTAATATTCCCAATGTGGATACGGGTCCTGGTTACATCTGGGTCTGCTTATTTATCTTCAACTTAAATTCAAGCAGGAGCGTGACGTAATAATGGATCTTTCCAAAGCAGTAGCGGTCATCAGTGGCGGGGCATCAGGTCTGGGTAATGCAGTGGCCCAACGAGTCATCGCCGCAGGCGGTTGTGCTGTGATGCTCGATGTTAATAAAGAACTCGGTGATCAGGCGAGTGCTGAGCTAGGTGAGCGGGCGCTGTTTATCGCCACTGATGTCACCTCTGAAGAGCAGGTCGATGGGGCTTTTGCTGCGGCGGTGGAAACCTTTGGTAAGGTTGATTTAGTTGTCAGCTGTGCAGGTGTGCTTGGTAACGGCATGACCCTGGGACGCAAGGGGCCGATGGCGCTGGATAAATTCGCAACCGTGATCGGCATTAACCTGGTGGGTACTTTCAATATGGCTCGCGGCGGCATTAATGTGATGCAGCACAATGAGCCAGATGCTGGGGGAGAGCGTGGTGTGGTGGTAAATACCGCATCGGTCGCTGCGTTCGAGGGGCAAATTGGCCAGGCCGCCTATGCGGCATCAAAGGGCGGAGTACTTGGGTTAACTCTGCCGCTAGCCCGCGAATTTGCCCGCTACGGGGTGCGGGTGATGGCGATTGCACCGGGTCTGTTTATGACGCCGATGTTAGAATCTTTGCCGGAAGAAGCTAAGCTGGCACTAGCAGCGTCGGTGCCGTTTCCCAAACGCCTCGGTGAAGCGAGTGAGTTTGCCGACCTGGTGGCGACTATCGTCACCAATAGCATGCTCAACGGCGAAGTGATCCGCCTTGACGGTGCTGTGCGGATGGAGCCTAAGTAGGTTTGCTGCTGGTCATTATTGCCGGCTGCTTAGTTTTGCCTAACCCTTCCTATTTATTTAGTACCTAGATAACCCGGTGTGGAACCCACTTATGAGTGACCAATTGATTGGCGGTGGCTGGCTGCAGGCGGCGTCCAGTAGCGATGCTATTTTCACTGTCGAGCAGTTTGAGCCTGACCACGAAGCGATGTTTGATACCGCTCGGCGTTTTTGCGATGAGCAGGTCTGGCCGCTGCAAGCTGAGATTGAGGCCAAGAAAGAAGGCGTGATGGCCGGGCTGATGGATCAGGCGTCCGAATTAGGGTTGACCATGCTCGATATTCCCGAGGCTTATGACGGCCTGGAACTACCGATGCCGGTATCGATGCGGGTGCTGGAGAACACTGCCCGCGAGCAGTCGATGATGCTATCGCTGATGGTGCAAAACGGTATCGGTTCGTTGCCGGTGGTGCTGTTTGGTAATGAAGAGCAGAAGCAGGCCTGGTTGCCGGCCTTTGCCAGTGGTGACAAGCGTGGCTGTTACTGCTTAACCGAGCCGGGTTCAGGGTCTGATGCGCTGGCGGCGGCCTCCACTGCGGTGTTGAGTGACGATGGCAAGCAGTGGATTCTTAACGGCACCAAACAGTTCATTACCAACGCCGGCTTTGCCGATGTCGGTTTTGTGTTTGCCAAGGTGGTGGGCGATGTCGAGGGTGCTACTGGTTTTAGCTGTTTTATTGTGCCGCTGGATACGGCCGGGGTAACGCTGGGGGCGGAGGAAGATAAGCTTGGTATCAAAGGTTCATCCACCCGCCAGGTAATTATGGACAAAGCGCAGATCCCGCGAGCGAACGTGCTCGGTCAGATTGGTCGCGGCCACGTAATCGCTTTTAACATTCTTAACAATGGGCGCTATAAACTCGGCGGTACGGCCTTGGGCAGCGCCAAGTTTGCTTTTGATGCGGCGCTTGAATATGCCCAGCAGCGCAAACAGTTTGGTAAGCAGATTGCCGATTTTGGCATGATCAAACGTAAAACCGGGCAGATGGTGGCGGATATTTTCGCCGTTGAGAGTGGCATCTATCGGGCGGTGGGTGACATGGATGCCGACAGCCAGAGCAGAGGTAACGACGCGGCTGCGAAACTGGCGTCGATGCAGAACTACGCCATGGAGTGTTCAATTCTGAAAATTGCCGGCTCCGAGTTGCTGGCTGGTGTGGCCGATGAATCTCTACAGATGTTCGGCGGTTACGGTTTCCTGGAAGAGTATCCTGCGGCCAAATATGTCCGCGATGCGCGTATCGCACGGATCTATGAAGGCACCAACGAAATCAATCGTATTGTGATGCCGCGTACTCTGTTGAAGAAGATCTCCAGCGGAGAAATTGAACTGACGGTCGTTGAGGGTGATGAGTCGATCACCCAGATGAAAAATAGCTTCGCGGTTTGCTTTAACGCCGCGCGCAGTCGCTATGGTGACAGCAAAGGGTTTGATAGAAACCAGGAAGTGATGGCTAACTTGGCCGATATGATGACCGCGATTTATCTTGCAGAATCCGCCACCTTACGGGTAGCGCAAATGAATAGTGCTAAACAGGTGCATGCCGATTCGGTAGCGTTGGTTACCCTTCAGTCTGTGGCGAAGGTCAATCAGTTAGCCGGTGAGCTGGCGGATCATCTACAGGTTGAAGTACCACCGGCCAGCGGCAGCGGCGACTTGCTTGGGCTGCGTCAGGCGATTGCCGATGCGGTGAATGAAGAAGGCCGTTACGCCCTTTGATTTTTTGATCAATCGATAACAGTGGACTGACTATATTATGGACTACACCCTGATCACTTTTTCCGTCGCAGACCGGGTTGCGGTGCTGACGTTCAATCAGCCGGAGAGCATGAACGCCATCAGCTCCGAACTGATGATCGACGAAATTCTCGACGTGTTGGGTTCGATCCCACGGCGTACTGATATTTCAGTGCTGATTATCACCGGGGCGGGCAAGGCCTTTTCCTCCGGCGGAAATATTAAGGACATGGCTAAGAAAGAGGGCATATTCGGTGGCACCCCGCTGGACGTGCAGCAGAACTACCGCACCGGTATTCAACGCATTCCGCTGGCGCTGTACGATCTGGAAGTACCGGTGATAGCTGCAGTGAATGGCCCGGCTATCGGTGCTGGTTTTGATGTCAGTATGATGTGTGATATTCGCATTGGCTCAACCAAAGCTCGCTTCGGCGAGACCTTCGTTAATCTGGGCATTATTCCTGGTGATGGCGGCGCCTGGTTCCTGCCTAAAGCCCTGGGCCATCAGCGTGCTGCAGAACTCACTTTTACTGGTCGAATCGTTAACGCACCGGAAGCGCTGGAAATTGGCATTGTGCTCGAAGTCGTCGAGCCGGATGAGTTGATGCCCCGGGTACACGAGCTGGCCAACGAGATCGCAGCCAAACCGCCGCAGGCGTTGCGTATCGCTAAACGGTTATTGCGTGCGGGTCAGTCGGTACCTCTGCCGCAGTTTCTCGATATGTGTGCCACTTTGCAGGCCGGCTGTCACTTCAGCGATGACCACGAAGAAGCGTTGAACGCATTTTTTGAAAAGCGGCCCGGCCGTTATACGGGGCAATAACTGCCTGATGAGTGGTATGGAAATACTGGTTATGCTGGTGGTGGCCGCGCCGCCGATTATTCTCGCGATTACCGTACACGAAGCGGCCCATGCATATGCTGCTGATGCGCTGGGTGATTCCACCGCCCGCCAGATGGGCCGTCTGTCGCTGAACCCTTTTCGTCATATCGACCCGGTCGGCACCGTGCTGTTGCCATTGGTATTGCTGATGACCACTGGCTTTCTGTTTGGCTGGGCGAAACCTGTGCCCGTGCAATTTGGCCGGTTGCGTAATCCGCAAAGAGATATGGCACTGGTGGGTGGTGCTGGGCCGGCAAGTAATTTAGCCATGGCGGTTTTCTGGGGGTTAGTACTGAAGATCAGCATGGGGTTTTCGGACACCTCCAGTCTGGCAATGATTTTCGAGCAGATGGCCAATATCGGCGTAATGATTAACCTGGTGCTGATGGTGCTGAATATGTTGCCGGTGCCGCCGCTGGACGGCAGCCGGGTGGTAGTGGGGTTTTTATCGCCGCAAAACGCCGCTAAATATTTACAGATAGAACGGCATTCGATGTTGGTCATGATCGGGCTGGTGGTGCTAATTGCTACGGGTTATCTAAGTAAGATATTGGTTCCCCTGGTTAGCATGGCCAAGGCCGCGCTTTTTACCCTTTTAGGAGTTTCGTATTGAAAATGCTCCCCGCCCAGAGTAATCGGGTGCTTTCTGGTATGCGGCCTACCGGCCGCCTGCATCTGGGCCATTACAATGGGGTGTTGAAGAACTGGGTGACTCTGCAGCATGAATATCCCTGTTTTTTCTTTGTCGCGGATTGGCACGCGCTGACAACCCACTATGACGATACGGGCTCCATTGCCGACCATTCGCTGGATATGGTCGTCGACTGGCTTGCTGCGGGGGTAGACCCCGGTAGTGCGACCATGTTCGTGCAGTCTCGGGTGCCTGAACACGCCGAGCTGCACCTGCTGTTATC
>QNFC01000152.1 GCA_003645395.1 Gammaproteobacteria bacterium | reverse complement strand
TAAAAAGATTCGTCCCGCATGCGCATGTCAGCCAGAATCCGGGCCGAAGGGGTCAAACTGGGATCTTCCATTTTTGCCATCTGCACCAGCAACGCATCGCTAAACCCACCTTCACCGCTGCGATCAAGCCAGCTACACAACGGCTGCATACCCGCCAGTAGCTCACGACCCCAGTCTCGCAGGCTCACTTCTCGCCCCGCGTCTGCCAGCATCAACTGCGAGTCACGCCCGGCAGTCGCCACGGCCGTCTGATTACTTTCAATCTCCTGGCGTCCACTTTCATCAATCGGAGCACTCGGGCTAAGCAGGCAATAAAGTAACAGTGCCTCGATGAACTTCAGCTCAGCAACCCCGACACCCAGCGGATCGTGCACACTGACATCCAGCGCTCGCACCTCCACGTAACGCACACCCCGGCGCTGCATCGAAAGGGTTGGCTTTTCACCCGACTCCGTGATCTGCTTCGGACGAATGAAACTGTAATATTCGTTCTCGATCTGCAGAATGTTAGCGTTCAGCTGCCGATACTCGCCATCAACTTCCACGCCAAATTGAGCGTAGTCTTCCGCCGGGGTCTCGATCGCCCGAGTTAGGCCATCGACATACTCCTGCAAGCTGTTGTAGCTGATCCCCAACTGCGCTTGATGAACGTTCTTGTAACCGATATCACTCATGCGCAGCGCCGTCGCGTATGGCAGATAGAAGGTTCCCACGTCAAACTCTTCAAACGCGCCGGGCTCGCCGCCGGTAAAGCTTTTACAAACCGCCGGCGAGGCACCAAACAGGTAGGGCACCAACCAGCCAACACGTTGAAAGTTACGAATCAACCCGAAATAACTTTCCGAAATAAACTCGTCAAGCGGGCCACTCGCACCTGCCAACTCGTAGAGTCTGGGCCAGGCTGAGAGCGGCACGGAATAATTAAAATGCACCCCGGCAATCGCCTGCATCACCCTTCCATAACGCCGGGCCAGGCCCTGCCGGTAAACGTGCTTCATCATGCCAACATTCGAGGGACCATAGTCGGCAATAGGAATGCTCTGCTCATTCTTCACCGCGCAAGGCATGCTAGTTACCCAGAGCATTTCGCTATCGATACAGCTGTATACAAAAGTGTGAATATCGTGGAGCCGCTTAATTAAGGCCTCGGTGGAGGTCATCGGCTCGGTGATTAACTCCAACAACGCCTCGGAATAATCTGTAGTGATCTCAGGATGTGTCAGTTTTGAGCCAAGACACTGTGGATGGTGCAACTGCGAAATATCACCGGTTTTAGTAACCCGTAGACTCTCTTTTTCGATCCCGCGCAGACCTCCCACCAATTCACCGGCACTCAGTGATGTGAGAACCTCTCGCAATGCTTGCTCATCCAGCAGTGACATCGAAACTCTTCCTTGAAACCCTTATTAATAGACCTGTCCATACTCACAAACAGGGCCAACTAAAGAACTGAATTGTAGCCCACGGTTAGAAAAAAATATTCGGTTGCGTAATGTTGCGACAACCCGCAAAATCACCAACGGTAAATATCCCGCTCCGCAGCATTTTTGCCGAATACAGAAGGATTCTGTAATCACTCGGCAGTGGAGAGTAACAGAGATATTTTTGTGGCAGGGACGCCGGTTTTAGTTACGCACCCGCACCCCTGTTTTGATTTTTTATTAAAGCACTCTTTAAGGGAGAGGTTCGTAATGATGAACAAGCTATTAAGCCAAACGCGACTAGCCGCTGCGGCTATTGCCCTGGCTCTGGGCAGCATCCCCATCATCGCCGAGGAGATCACCCCCGGCACAGTGCTGGATGCATCCAGCATCGACCAGTTAACCGACAAGACCTTTGAAGGTCACCGCATTAGTGACCTGCTGCCTGCCGGCACCGAACTGCAAATCCGCGAATACGGCCTGGAGATGATCCTGCAACCCGCTGAGCTCGTCGTGCCCCGCCCTGAAGTGGTGGCGATGACTGAACTGCACAAAGGTGAGGCAACGCTGGATGACCAAAAGCGGCTGGCCAACCACACCAGTGGCATTCCGTTTCCAGACCTTTCAACCGATGACCCTGATGCCGGTTATAAACTTGCCTACAACATGCTCCGCACTGGCTGGCTCGGCGACACCCTCGATCTTAATCCCATGTACTTTCTGGTAATTGACGGTAAAAAAGGTCTGCAACGCGAGCAAGGTTGGCGGTTTAAGCGCTATCTTGTGAGTGGCCGCATCGCAGAGCCGCACAGTGAAGACCCAGAAATCGTCAAGTACGAGTCTCTGATCAATCTCTATCCCCAGGATACCCGCGGTGTCGGCATCCTCACCGTTAACTACACCGACGCCCGTCTCGCAGATGTCTACGCCTACATTAAAAGCCTGCGTCGCGTCCGTCGCCTCTCCAGTGGCTCTTGGGCTGATCCAATCTCTGGCACCGACTTACTCACCGATGAGACCTTCGCCATCAATCTGGACCCAACCTGGTACGACAACTGGGAACTGCAGGGAAAACGATTTATTCTTGCGACCCGAGACAGCACAATCAAACCCCTCAACCTCGATTCCAAAGACCCAAAAACCCGCTTTGCTTCTATGCAGCTGGACAAAGCCCCCTACTGGAATTACGTAGATAACTACGCCCCAACGGAAGTTTGGATGCTAAAAGGCACTCCGCCTAAATCCCACCTGAACAGTTCTCGATTAATGTTCGTGGGTACCGATCCGAACGCACCGCTTTTTTATGGAGTTGAGTACTACGACAAAAAGGGTGAACTCTGGCGCCGGACAAGAATCAGTTTTGCTAACGGTGTCTGGGACGATGGTCAGCCCGGTCCCTTTATCACTATGGTTTCTGTGGTCGACCTGCAGCGTTTGCATGCCACCGTGCTATACCAGGGCAAGGATTGGCGCTATAACCCACCTGCCGATGCGAGCGACTTCACTCCCGAAGCACTGCCAAGGCAGCTCAAGTAATTCGCAAATAACCAATAGCCTGTGAAACCCGCTTCGGCCTTTTGGCTGGAGCGGGTTTTTTATTGCCTGACAAATGTGCGTGTTAATTCTGAACCAATGAAGTTACAAAGCACTCTTCCAACTCAATAATACGGGAACACTGAAGAGCCATCGCTGCACTGCACAAATTATTTGGTTGCACACTAGCCGCATAACAAGCAGAATCTTTAGCCAGAGAGCTCACTTGAATCTTGTTGCGCGGGGAGGCGTGACACCTGCGTAACTAAACCAGAGATGATGAGACCTCGTCGGCACGGATGCCTGTATAACCTGGGGGAATTTAGATAATCTCCAGGACAAACCCACATTCTTAAAAGAATTTTACGGGAGTTATCCGTTATGACGTACAACCTACTGAGCCCAACGCGATTGACAGCAGCGGCTATGGCTCTGGCTATCAGCGCGCCAGTGATGGCCGAAGAAGTACCCGAGGGCACGGTGCTCCAGGCATCTAATATCGACCAGTTGCAGGACATGACCTTTCTCGGTCATCGAATCGGCGACATGATTCCTCCCGGAAACGACCACCTGATCAGGGAACTGGACTTTCGCATGAACCTGAAGGCCCCAAGTGGCCCGTTGTTAGGCAATGCCGAAGTTCTTCGAGTAACCGAGCTGCACAAAGGTGAAGCCGGACTCGACGATCAGAAACGGCTGATCAATCACACCACCGGCATCCCATTTCCAGACATTAACGAGGACGACCCCGACGCCGGATACAAGATCGCTTACAACATCCTGCGCACCGGCTGGATCGGCGACACCATGGACCTTAATCCCATGTATTTTCTGGTGATTGACGGTAAAAAAGGGTTGCAGCGTGAGCAGGGCTGGCGGTTTAAACGCTACTTGATGAGTGGTCGCATCGCAGAACCCCACAGCGAAGATCCTGAGATCGTCAAATACGAATCACTGATTAACCTTTATCCGCAGGATACCCGGGGTGTTGGCATCCTCACTGTCAACTACACCGATGCCCGTCTTGCCGATGTCTACGCCTATATAAAAAGCCTGCGTCGCGTGCGCCGGCTCTCCAGTGGCGCATGGGCAGACCCAATCTCAGCCACCGACCTGCTGACTGACGAAACCTTCGCCATGAACCTCGACCCGACCTGGTATGACGGTTGGGAATATCAAGGCAAACGTTTCATCCTTGGTGGGGGCGATAGTAAAATCAAACCCCTTAACCTGAAAGCAAAAAACCCGACAGAGCGATTCCCGGCGATGCGGCTTGACGAAGCGCCCTACTGGAATTACCACGAAGACTATTCGCCGCAGGAAGTTTACGTGCTCAAGGGAATACCGCCCAAATCTCACCTCGTTGGGCATCGAATCATGTACGTAGGCACCAATCCCGGTGCTCCGCTGTTCTGGGGAGTTGAGCATTACGACAAGAAGAACGAACTTTGGCGTGTCGTAAATATTAGTTTTAGTAATGGCACTTGGGACAACGGTCAGCCTGGTATCACCGTTAATATGGTCTGGGTAGCCGATGTGCAGCGCCTGCATGCCACCGTGCTCTATCAAGGAGCTGACTGGCGCTACAACCCACCAGCAAAAGCTGCCGACTTCACTCCGGAGGCACTACCAAGACAGTTGAAATAAGCTATAACCGGTAAAAAAACAAAGAACCCGCTTTGGCTGCAGCCAAAGCGGGTTTTTTTATGTTCTGGGACGAAAAATAAATACGCCGGCCGCGAGGGCTCGGGTAGAAAGGAATCCATTGGAAATGGTGGCCAGGGGTGGAATCGAACCACCGACACGGGGATTTTCAGTTTTTAATATTGGTGTTTTAAGAAACCTGAAGATTTTTGAAATTCCATGAATATCCCTATTTTAAAAGCACCTTAAGCCTTATCCAGTTTTAACCAATTTGCAGGGTTTTGAGCTAGGCTGTCTACACCACGTCTACACGCTCAGAACAAGG
>QNFC01000151.1 GCA_003645395.1 Gammaproteobacteria bacterium | reverse complement strand
TCAACCCGGAATGTATAATAGGGGTCAGTTCTCGCAGATGGAACCCCGTTTTTTGCCCAAATTAGCTCGGTAACTGCTGGTTGAAACCCCGAACCTGATCAGGTTTCCAGTAGCTGGCGGGCATTATCAAAAGCCCCAGTATAAATTTGTTTAATAAAGCCGATAGCCGGCTCGCGTTGTTCGTCGGTCACGTCGAAACTGCCGTTGAACAGGAGGATTGAGCCTTCTCCGCTTTGCCCCACACTGACTGTGCCGAGGTAGTTTTTCATGGGCACCTCGCCGGCGGCGATTTCATAACTGTAACTTTGCCCCGTTTGTTCGGCGACCAGCCGGTCTGAAATAACGCTGCCATCGGCCATGGTCAGGTGACGGATAGCCCCAACCCCGCTCCCTTCCGGGCGGCTTTCCGTAATCCCGGGAAACCAGTTCATGATGCCGTGAAAATCACCTATCAGCGCCCAGACCTGTGCTGGTGTAGCGCTGATCTGCTGTGAAACGGATATTTTTTCTGTGGTCATGTTGAAGCTCCTGTGATGAATTGCCTGAAATGAATTTAACTAAACCAAACGTCGAGTCGATCACCTGACTGTACTAAAAATCAACTCAAAAATTGGTTTAGATGTTGCTGGTTGTTACGTTGCTTAGATTAACCCGATAGTGGTGGCTAACTGCTTTTCTTGTTCCCGAGTCGATAACTCAGCAGTCCGACCGTAGATAAGCAAAAGACCGCGCAAGCAGAAGCTTGCGGGAAGCCCCAGCCAGGCTTCTGACTACGCTGCTGTGGCCAGACTTGCTGATTTAACGGGGTATCGGGCGTGCTCAGGCCCGTGCCATCGGCCACTAATACCCGGTGGCCGTTTAACAAGGGTTGATCGGCGCGCGCCTGAAGTCGCTCGGCGGTTTGCTGTACAGCCATTACGAATCATCGGTCCGGACAGGGCCGGTTTAAGCAGGTAATCAGGAATTAAAATGCCGAAACAGGCACTGGGCTGACGAAGCTTTTTTGGCGAATGTCGTCCAGTGTTTGGGCGAGAATTTGCTGAGCGGAACGGGGTGTACGACGAAGCGTCGAAAGGTGAAAACCGGGAAGATATAAGTAGCTGTTTTTCATGAGATATTATTGCATTCTGATGGCTCCTGGCGGCCCCGATTTCCATGCTTAGGAGGCTTAACTGAGTACCATTTGGGTCTGAACCAGTTGAAAGGTTTTTGCTAAAAGGCTTCAATGAATAGAGAAAGATGGTTGTCAAAAAGCTATATATCACCTGGCAAGTGGGTCAAGTGTGACATGCAAAAGGCTGCGCACGTTTTGCCCTATGTGTCAGCACTGGTGAGACTTTATGAATAATCAGCTGGTTAACTCGTTGCAACAGCCGTTGAGTTTGCGGTTTTGGCAACTGGCACTGCCGCTGATTCTCTCTAACGTATCGATCGCGCTGCTGGGGCTAGTTGATACTGCGGTGGCTGGGCACCTGCCCGGTGCTTATTATCTCGGCGGCGTTGCGATCGGTGGGACCGTTTTTAATTTTCTCTACTGGGGATTTAATTTTCTGCGCATGGGTACCAGTGGCCTGGCCGCACAGGCGGTTGGCCGTGGTGACGCAGTTGCCGTGCGCGCGACGCTGGCACAGGGGCTGCTAGTTGCGGGTATGTGCACCTTACTGCTGTTGGTGTTACAGCAGCCAATTATTGATTTGGCGATGCGGTTGATTTTGCCGGGGCAAGCTGTGACAGAACAGGCACGGGCCTATTTTTCAGTGCGCATATGGGCAACGCCGGCGGCGCTGGCGAATTTCGTGATTTTGGGTTGGTTTATCGGGCTACAAAAAGGCCGTGCTGCACTCTACCTGTTATTGATGGTTAATACGGTCAACACGCTGCTCGATTTGTGGTTCGTGGTGGGTCTCGGGTGGGGGGTTGAAGGCGTTGCGGCAGCGTCAGTAGTGGGTGAGTTTACGGGTAGTCTGTTGGCATTAGCTATGGTGCGCAGTATTTTGCGACGATATCCAGGAAAGTGGGGTCTGCGCGCGTTGGTTGACCGGGAGAGTTTGAGCAAGCTTTTCCACACCCATCGTCATCTTTTCGTCAGGACCATGGCGCTATTGGGCGTGTTTGTTTTTGTAAATGCCCAAAGCGCTCGGTTGGGCGACACTGCGTTAGCTGCCACCGCCATCGTGATGAATTTTTATTTATTGGCCTCCTTTGCATTAGATGGGCTGGCCAATGCGGCCGAGGCGCTAACCGGCGAGGCGGTGGGGGCGGGTAATCAACCGTATTTGCAGCGGGTGGTGATGCTCGTTTTAGGTTGGGGTACGGTTGTTGCTGTGCTGTTTTCAATTGTATACGCGTTGGCTGGTCATCAGCTCTATACGCTGATGACCGATTTGCCGGCGGTGCGCACGTTATTGGCCGAACTGTTGCCGTGGGCAGTGCTGCTGCCGATAGTCTCTGTCTACGGATTTTTGTTCGACGGTATTTTTACCGGTGCGACCTGGACGCGCGAGATGCGCAATACTGTGCTGGTTTCAACTCTGCTGGTGTTTTTGCCCGCATGGTATTTAACTCAGCCGCTGGGCATTAATGGTCTGTGGCTGGCATTTGTGCTGTTTAATTTGTCGAGGGGTGTCACCCTGGGGTGGATATTGTGGCGACGATTACGGGTGCCCGGTTGGTTAAAAACGGCTAACGGTTTGCCTCGGCGCTGAGTTCCCAGGCAAACAGAATGACCTGGGCTACGGCTTTGTAGAGGTTTTCGGGGATTTCGTCCCCTAACTCCAGTTGACCTAGCAGGTGGGTGAGTTCAGGGTCCTGGTAGAGCGGCACGTCATGCTCCTGCGCGAGCTCAAGAATTTTTTCGCCTATATGGCCTGATCCTTTGGCAATGAGCTGGGGGGCATTGTCGTGTTGCTGGTCATAGCGCAGGGCGATCACTTCTTTGGCGTCTAAATTAGGGCCGGCCATTAGCTGGTGACATCGATTAGGTGGTGGCTTGAGGCGGGGTAAAGGCCGTTCTTTATTTCTCGTTTAAGTACTCCGGCTGTGAGCTGGCTGTTGGGCAGGCCTGCAGTTTTCAGCCGTTCCGTCAGTTGTTCAAACCGGGTGGTTAACTGCTCCCGTGTATTGCTCTGGTCAGAGCGAAAATCAACCGCCACCGACGTGGAATCAAGGCGGATCAAACTCTGTAATTTTCCTAACCCTGGCAAATCAAAATTCAGCGTCACTTGCCAGCGATGTTCTTTGGCAGGGGCGTCTGCCTGGTCCTCTGGGTCGATCAGGTGATCATCACTCGGCGGAGGGCGATCAATTTCTACTTCCACGGCAGTAGTCAGCTCTGCGTCGCGCAGGATTAGATCGGTGGTCAGTACTCGCCGGCCACTTTCGTCACGAAGAGTGGTTAGTTGTTGGGTCTCGATGCGGGCCAGTGCGCTATCGGTTATCTCGCGTAACTGCCTCTGTAGCCGGTTGCCGTCGCTATCGGTCATTGGTGCGGTTGCTGCGTTCTGTATTGAACGTAGCAGGTTGGCCTTAATATCAGCTTCTAGAGACGGATTGGGCGAGGTCCATAGTTTGTTCTCCAGCAGTACTCCGCTATTTGTTAACGCCTGAATTAGACGTTGCGGCTGCAGGAGTTGCCGCGGATCATTCGACTGGCTCAGTAGTGGTTGCAGTGCTTCAAAGCGCCCGCCGGGTAACTTTTGCGATGATAGTTCAGTTAATTGCGATAGCAGAGCGCTAACAGGTTGCTGGCGGGGCAGTGCCCACCGCAAAGTTTGGTCAACAACTTGTTGTGGCGTGCGCAGGGCTGAAGCCGCTGACGCAAGGCCGTTGGCCGGTGAACGCGCCCCTTCGGCGATTTTCAACAACAGGCCGGGCCCGCTACGGTCAACGACCGTTATTAGTCTATCCCCCGGGGTTAACGGCAGGTCGCTGCGAGCCGCTATCTGTTGTCCACCGACGGTTAATAGAAAGGTGCCTGCTTGCAGTCGCGCATTAACGATTGTTGTTAGCTGCGCACCGTGGGGCTGGTTTAGCGGCGAAGTTGGCGCAATTGCCTGCGAGCCAGCCCTAACACGGGACGTCGCTTGCCCACTGGGCTGAGTGCGGGCCTGACCAGAAACTACTCGGTCTGAAAGTGTCTGGGCAAGCGGAATCATGGGTAGTTAGTCGGCGCCGGCTGAAAAAGCTAAACAGATTTCTCTTGAAATATCAGTTGTCGCCCTCATATTCGGAATAGCTTGGGAGGCAGAGACCTAAATAGAGCTTTCCTAACATCGAAACGCGCAGGCGCGCTTTTATCGCCTTTTATCTTTCAAGAGCTATGGAGCTAATTCCACAATGAGTGATCCGATCGAAACTCGAGTTTTTGAGACTGAAACCAGTCAACTGTTACAGTTGATGATTCATTCTCTCTACAGCAATAAAGAGATCTTTCTCCGCGAACTAATTTCTAATGCCTCTGACGCGCTAGATAAGCTGCGGTACGAGGGCTATCAAAATACTGACCTGCTTAAAGATAGTGGTGAACTGGTTATCCAGGTTGATTTTGACAAGGAAGCGAAGCAGGTTGTCATCCGTGACAATGGCGTCGGCATGAGTCGCGATGAGGTGGTCGTAAACATCGGCACGATTGCTCATTCGGGCACCGCTGATTTTGCGAAAATGCTGGCGGATAACAAAGACAGCAAGACCGATGCGAACATGATTGGTCAGTTCGGTGTCGGCTTTTATTCCAGTTTTATCGTAGCCGACAAGGTGACCGTTGAGACCCGGCGCGCAGACCTTGATAGCAACGAAGGCGTGCGCTGGGAGTCGACAGGTAGCGGTGAATACACGCTGGAGAATATCGACCTGCCGCAGGCCGGAACGACTATCACCCTGCACTTGCGTGATGATAGTGAAGAATTTGCCGATAATTATCGTATCGAAAG
>QNFC01000150.1 GCA_003645395.1 Gammaproteobacteria bacterium | reverse complement strand
ATTGGAATTGATGCCGGGACCTGATTTCCCTACCGGTGCAGAAATTGCTACGCCGCAGCATGAATTGCGCGAGATGTACGCCACCGGCAGTGGTTCGGTGCGCATGCGTGCTCGTTACGAAATCGAAGACGGCATGATCGTTATCCATACCTTGCCGTATCAGGTATCCGGGGCGAAAGCGATTGAGCAGATTGCCGCGCAGATGCAGGCTAAAAAACTGCCCTGGGTTGAAGATATTCGGGACGAATCAGACCACGAGCACCCGACACGTCTGGTACTTGAGCCGCGCTCCAATCGAATCGATAAAGAGCGCCTGATGGGGCATCTGTTTGCTACTACCGAGTTGGAGAAAAATTTTCGCGTCCATTGCAATGTGATTGGTCTGGATGGCCGCCCCAAAGTCATGGGGCTGGTCGAAATGTTACGCGGTTGGCTGGTGTATCGCCGCGATACTGTGCGGCGGCGGCTCGATTACCGGTTGCAAAAAATACTTGATCGGCTACACATTGTTGATGGCCTGATCATCGCGTTTCTAAATCTGGATGAAATCATTGCGATCATCCGTAATGAGGAGAAACCAAAACCGATTTTAATGGAGCGCTTTAACCTGTCTGACCGTCAGGCCGAGGCGATTCTGGAGACTAAGTTACGTCATCTGGCGAAGCTCGAAGAAATCCGTTTGCGTGCCGAACTGGCTGAGCTGGAGGCGGAACGCGATATCCTGCAGGCGTTGTTAGAGTCAGATAAAGCAATGACGCGGCTAATCCGGGATGAGCTCAAAGAAGATGCAAAAAAATACGGAGATGATCGCCGCTCACCCATAGTAGAGCGAGCCAACGCGCACGCCCTGCAAGAGTCCGAGTTGACACCGGCTGAACCGGTGACGGTTGTGCTCTCGGCCATGGGCTGGGTGCGTGTAGCCAAGGGGCATGATGTTGAGGCTGCCTCACTGGGTTACAAATCTGGTGATGACTACCTCTCCGCCACGAGTGGTCGCAGCAATCAAATGGTGGCGTTTCTCGACAGCACCGGCCGCAGCTATAACCTGCTCGCGCATACGCTACCATCGGCACGGGGGCATGGCGAGCCCCTTAGCGGCAAGCTGAACCTGCCAGCTGGGGCAGCCGTGCAGCAACTACTCATCGCCGCTAATGATCAAACACTGTTACTGGCAAGTGATGCCGGTTATGGCTTTCGCTGTAAGTTTAGCGATCTGCTGAGCCGGAATAAGGCCGGTAAAACCCTGTTGAAACTGCCCGCTGGGGCACAGGTAATGTCTCCCTGTTTGATTCAAAATGCTGATACTGATCGAGTGGCCTGCGTTAGCGAAGACGGTCGCCTGTTGCTATTTTCGGTTGATGAATTACCAGAGCTCTCTCGTGGCAAAGGCGTAAAACTGCTCAATTTGCCGAAGCCGAAGGCAGGTGTTTCACAAAAATTGGTCGCTATCGCGGTTGTATCCGCAGATCAGTCGCTAGTGGTTTATGCCGGCAATCGGCACCTCACGCTAAAACCCAGCGATCTGGAATTGTTTGTCGATAGCCGAGCCAGACGGGGTCATCCATTGCCTCGAGGGTTACAGCGGGTACAACGTGTAGCGGTGATTTAGGCACTGTTTGCCCGGCAGTTGCGGTAAAGGTTGGTGCTGCTAATCCGATAACCTGCGCATGAGCGAGCCCTCCGAGTTGGGGTTGCCGCGAGAAACTTAGCGAAGGTAATAAAATGGATAAATATCGAAGTTTGCTCAACGAACGTGCAGCGGTGCTGACGCAAAAAAAAGCGACTTTGGCCCCGGAGCGTGCAGTCTTTGCCGAGGTCATTACGAGGACGGCGTCACAGTCAAAAGAAACATTGACCCGGCAGTTGTTTCGTGAAGATCAGGTGCAGCAAATCTTTGAACAACTGGATCAGGTTCGTGATGCGTTGCAGCGGGTAAACGACGGCAGCTATGGCGCGTGTTGTGAATGTGGCGGTGAGATCAGCGCCAGCCGTCTGCAGTTGTTACCCGAAACTCCGTTTTGTTTGTCATGTCAGCGAACCACTGAACTTGGTTGAAATCACGCCCTGATATTAATGCTATGAGCAAACCCTGGTTAACCCTCTTATTTGCAAGAGTCCGATGATGAATTCACTCGCTGATCCCAAAATTAGTGGTTTGCTGAAGCAGCTTCAAAATGAAGCTGCTGGAGACGCCGAGCGCTGGGCCAAACGTAGTGTCCAGCAGCAGCAAAACCCATCCGGCGTTGATTCACTGATTCGCATGGGCGAGTTTTACCTTGGCGTGTCAACCGCAGAGGGTCGGCTACTCTACATGCTGGCGCGCAGTAGCAACGCCACTCAGATTATCGAGTTTGGTGCCTCTTACGGCATCAGTACACTTTATCTTGGTGCCGCAGCGCGTGATAATGGCGGATCGCTGATTACCACTGAAGTGCATCCCGACAAGTGTAAGGCGACCCGAAAATTAATCGATGAGGCCGGGTTGGCTGAACATGTCACCTTGCTGGAAGGTGATGCGCTGGAAACGCTGAAAAACTTAATCGATAACGTAAATATGCTATTTTTAGACGGTTGGAAAGGTTTATACCTGCCGATGCTAAAGCTGATCCGTCCGCACCTGCGACCCGGTAGTCTGGTGGTGGCAGATAATGTTGATCACCAGGCCGCGCAGCCTTATGTCGAGGCGATTCAAGCAGAAGACTCCGGTTTTGTAACCGCCACCCTTGGCGATATGGAGCTGAGCTGTTGGAGCGGTTAATTTCATTTTTCGGGCAATAAAAAAGGGAGCATATTTTGCTCCCTTTTTTATTGCTGTAATGCGTGTTGTTAAAGTTTCGTTAAGAAAAGCCTATTTCCAGCGGATGGTGGAGTTACGGTCCGCCGGATCCGCTGCGATCCAGACGCCATCATCATCGATGGCGTATTCCTGATAATTGTAAAACTCAATCGATGGCTCCCAGCTTGGGTCCAGGTCGGGTGGGCCGCCGGCCATCTGTTTAGTCCAATGTTTGTCATAAAGCTCGCGGCTTGCCCAGTGCTCCATAAGCACCACCTTGCCGGGGTTCTCGGCGCTGCGCAGCACCTCGTATTGCACCGCCCCTTCGCGTTCGCGGATGGGCGCATTGGCTTCCACCATCCCTGCTACTGCCTGATCAGCAACCTCTCCGTTGGGGAAATTAATGGTGACGACTACACGTACTCCTGCCATAACTTCTACCTCTCGTGCTAAGTGTTGAATTTCTGCATTGATTTTAATCTAAATGAGGGCAGATACTGAGTACTTTTCGTTTTTCGGGGGGATGCAAAGGTGACAGCTAACAAAATAGGTATCTGGGATCACGTTGAACGGCGCGCGGATGAATCCTTGCACGACCTTTATAACGGCCGCTGCGAGTTTCTGCGGCTGGCCGACCAGGGCCCCTTCTGGTGCTACCACGTTGCTGAGCATCATTTCACTCCCTTAGGCATGGCACCGTCACCGTCGCTGTATCTAAGCGCGTTGATTCAACATACTCAGCGCATTCGACTTGGGTCAATGGTGCATTTATTGCCGCTTTACCATCCGTTGCGGCTAATCGAAGAAATTTGCATGCTCGACCACATGAGCAACGGGCGGCTGGAGCTGGGCGTTGGTCGCGGTATTTCTCCCTATGAACTGGGCCTGTATGGCAGTTCGTTTGTGCATGCTCGCGCCGAAATGGACGAGACGCTGGAAATTCTGGTCAAAGGACTGGGCAACGATGTGCTGACCCACAAAGGACCCAAGTACGATTTTCCCGCCGTGCCAATGGAGCTGCGCCCGTTGCAGCAGCCCAATCCACCACTTTGGTACGGAGTGGGTAGCGAAAGGAGTTTGCGGTATGCGGCTGAGCGGAGTCTGAACGTGATTACCGCCGGGCCGAATCAGGCCGTGGCTGCGCAGGCCGGTGCGTATCGGCAGATGTGGCAACCGGGCGGTGAGCTAAACCCGCAGATTACCGAACCGAAAATCGGTGCTTTCCGGATGGCCTTTGTCGCCGAGACCGACGCGGCTGCTGAGAAAAAAGCTCGCGAGGCATATCCGGTGTTTTACCAGAACCTGCAAAAACTCTGGCTTGATCATGCTTCGGTGGCCACCCAGTTTCCGCCGGACTACGACCAGCTCGCCGCCTACGACACGTTTATTGTTGGCTCCCCGGAAACAGTACGAGAAAAATCCGAACAGTTTTTTGCCGAGACCGGCGCCAACTATCTGCTTGTTGAGTTGATCTGGGGGTCAATTAGCCAGCAGGAGGCGATGGAGTCGCTTGGGTTGTTTGGTGAAGCGGTCACCGGCCTGGTCACCGCTTGATTATCATTAGCAGCTGGCTTGTCGATGTCGGCAACAGGATACCGTTCGGCTTCATTTCAGTCGGTATGATACGGTTCGGTAATCTAAAAAAGGAGGGGAGCGATGGACACACGACGACTGGGACAGTCAGATTTAGAGATTTCGGTAGTTGGTTTGGGGGGCAACGTATTTGGTGCGCCTCGGCTCGATATTGATGCGTCGCGGGCTAATATTCTGCGCGCCCGTGAGCTCGGCATCAACTTCATTGACACTGCCTCTTTATATAACAACGGTCAGAGCGAAGAGTTTATCGGCGAGGCTTTAAAAGGTATTCGCAACGATTTTACGGTTGCCACTAAATTTCATTTTTTCGGTCTCGGTGATGGCGAATCGCCGGAGGCAAGAATTCGTGAACAGGTCGAAACCAGCCTTAAACGCCTGCAAATTGACCATATCGATTTACTGCAAATTCATTTTCCAGCCGCCGATATTGCGCCGGAGGTGATTATGGGCACCCTCAGCCAGCTGATCGCAGCTGGTAAAGTGCGTTACCTTGGGCAGTGTAACTATGCCAGCTGGCGCCACCTGCAGGCCAATCAGGCTGCCAGCGATAACGGCTGGGCGCCGTTTGTCAGTGCGCAGAATCAATTCAGTTTGTTACGGCGACAGGTGGAGCAGGAGCTGTT
>QNFC01000149.1 GCA_003645395.1 Gammaproteobacteria bacterium | reverse complement strand
TCAGGTTGAAGTAATGGTCGGCTTGATAGTGCAGCAGCCAGACCGCGCGATTATAAAAAAACTGGGTGCTACTGCAGCCGGCGATGATCAGGCAGAGAATCGCCAGAGCGCGATGGGGTGGCTTTAGTCGCAATTTCATATTGCGCGCCTCTTGATCAGCCAGCTGTAAGGGGCTGCGGCTTAGTACCTCACATTAATGTCGCTAGCACAGCCCGGGTCTAGCCGTGCATCGCCGAGTTCTACTAACGTTGTTGCCGGTGAAGTACTACCAAATGTCGCAGCAAAGGCTGCATCTTATCGTGGTTCGGGCGTTCTGGCAGATCTATTGCTCGCTTAGCAACAAGAGAGAGAATAGCTATAGGCGCAGGGCGTTATTGCGCCATGCCGTAGGCTTCTTCGTCGTCGTCTGAGATCAGGGAGAGGCCGTCAAAGCTTTCGTCCTCATCCTCGCCGGATTCGCCGGTCTGGTCTTTGTCTAGTTTGATCATTAGTCGCAGCTCGTTGGCAGAGTCAGCGTTGACCAGGGCGTCCTGGTAAGTGATTTCGTTTGCCTTGTAGAGTTTGAACAGTGCCTGGTCAAAGGTTTGCATGCCGGCTTCGGGCGATTTAGCCATGATTTCCTTGATGCCGTGAACTTCGCCTTTAAGCAGCAGATCGGAAATCAGCGGGGTATTGACCATGATTTCAATCGCTGCCCGGCGGCCTTTGCCGTCGGGGGTCGGGATCAGACGCTGGGCAATGACCGCTTTTAAATTCAACGACAGGTCCATCAGCAGTTGAGGGCGCCGTTCTTCCGGGAAGAAGTTGATGATTCGATCCATTGCCTGGTTGGCGCTGTTGGCATGCAGCGTTGCCATGGCCAGATGGCCGGTCTCGGCAAACGCGATGGCGTGTTCCATGGTTTCCTGATGGCGAATTTCACCGATAAGAATGACGTCCGGTGCCTGTCGCAGGGTATTGGTGAGGGCCTCTCCAAAAGATTTAGTATCAACGCCAACCTCGCGCTGGGTGATGATGCAACCATCATGGGGATGCACGTACTCAATCGGATCTTCGATGGTGATAATGTGACCGGTAGTGTTGTGATTACGGTGGCCAATCATTGCCGCCAGTGAGGTGGATTTGCCCGATCCGGTACCACCGACCATGATTACCAGGCCACGCTTGGTCATGACGATATCTTTCATCGCTTCGGGCAGGCGCAAGTCTTCAAGTTTGGGGATGGTGGTTTCAATTTTTCGCAGTACCATGCCGACGTGACTTTGTTGCTGGAACACGTTTACTCGAAACCGCCCGATGCCTTTAGGGTTGATGGCGAAGTTGCATTCCTGAGTGGTTTCAAATTCAGCGCGCTTGTCCTCAGTCATGATGCTGTAACAGAGGTCGCGAGCCTGGTCGGGGGTAAGTTCTGTTTTTGAAACGGGCTTTACGGTGCCGTGAATTTTGATGCAGGGCGCAATGCCGGCAGTAATAAACAGGTCAGACCCATTTTTCTCGACCATTAATTTGAGTAGATCAGAAAATTGCATGTTGGGTATTTCTCCTGGGCGAGCGCTGGGTATTCCGTGGCTCAATAATCAGGGTGTTTAGTCGGCGGTTACTCGGCTATCTGAACGTGTCGCGGTTGGATGCTTTGCTTGCCGCTTCGTCTTTAGTAATAATTCTTTGCTGAACAAGCTTTTGTAAACATTGATCGAGTGTCTGCATGCCTACGGCCTGGCCCGTCTGAATGGCCGAATACATCTGTGCGATTTTGTTTTCGCGAATCAGATTGCGGATTGCCGGGGTGCCGAGCATGATTTCGTGAGCGGCGACGCGGCCACCACCAATTTTTTTAAGCAGGGTTTGGGAGATGACCGCCTTGAGTGATTCGGACAACATTGCGCGGATCATGTCCTTTTCCGCCGCAGGGAAGACATCCACTATCCGGTCGATAGTTTTCGCCGCTGAGCTAGTGTGCAAGGTACCGAAGACCAGGTGACCGGTTTCGGCCGCTGATAGCGCCAGACGGATGGTTTCCAGGTCGCGCATTTCTCCCACCAGAATGACATCTGGATCTTCACGCAGGGCAGAGCGCAATGCTTCGTTAAATCCCAGTGTGTCGCGATGCACTTCACGTTGATTGATCAGACTTTTTTTACTTTCGTGGACGAATTCGATCGGGTCTTCGATGGTCAGAATATGGCCCTGCTCGGTGCGGTTTTTGTGATCGACCATTGCCGCCAGTGTGGTGGATTTGCCGGAGCCGGTTGGTCCGGTTACCAGCACCACGCCACGAGGGGTGTCGGCAATATCCTTAAACATTACGGGTGCGTTGAGCTCTTCCAGGGTGAGTATTACTGACGGAATAGTCCGAAACACCGCACCGGCGCCACGGTTGTGGTTAAAGGCGTTAACTCGGAAGCGGGCCAGGTTAGGTATTTCAAACGAGAAATCGGTTTCAAGAAACTCCTCATAATCTTTACGCTGTTTATCGTTCATAATCTCGTAGATCATGTCGTGAACCTGGGTGTGGTTCATCGCTGGAACATTTATCCGTTTGATATCGCCATCAACCCGGATCATCGGCGGTAGATCAGCAGATAAATGTAAATCCGAAGAGCCTTGCTTGACGCTAAAAGCCAGTAATTCGGTGATATCCATGCTGTTCCTCTTGCTTTGGGTTAACGGTTAATGTGTGCGGCGATTAGCTCACTGCGGTCTGCGCGGTCGTCACTGATTTGCCTGAGTCGCTTGTTATACTGTTTGATTAAGCGTTAGCGGCAGGAGCCACGAGGATTTAACCGTTAAATGAGTCTTCCTTCAACAGACGTTAGTCTTGGCAGCCGCTATCGCGCGTTACAGCAGACGATAGCGCGGCTGGCGGAGCAATACGAGCGTGAGCCGGCCCGTGTACAACTGCTGGCAGTAAGCAAGACCCGTAGCAGTGTAGAAATTCGTGATTGTGCCGTGGCTGGGCAGCTTCAGTTTGCAGAAAATTATCTGCAGGAGGCACTGGTTAAAATCGATGATTGCGCGGATTTACCACTAACATGGCACTTTATCGGCCGTATTCAGCGCAACAAAACTCGCGACATCGCCAGTAATTTTTCGTGGGTGCACACGGTAGATCGCCCGCAAATTGCCCAGCGGTTGCATGACCAGCGTCCGCCGGAGCTGGGTCCATTGAATGTTTGCATACAGGTCAACCTTGATGGTGCGTCGAATAAAGGCGGAATTCAAGAGCAGGAGGTGCCAGAATTGGCGGCGGCGGTGATGGCGTTAGACCGACTGCAACTACGAGGGTTGATGACGATTCCGGAACCTGCCGATAACCTGGCCAGTCAGCGTCAACCCTATCGGCGGTTAGCTGCACTATTACAGGAATTGGCCAGGGATTACCCGGGCGTGAATACTTTATCTATGGGCATGTCTGCGGATATGGAGGCGGCCATTGCTGAAGGGACGACACTGCTGCGTATCGGCACGGCTCTTTTCGGACCTCGCAATACGGAGGCTCCATGACGGCTGGTCGCGCAGGAAGTCATAGTCCGCAGGGTAGTTTTGGTATTAATCAATTTAGGGGACGCATAGGCAGTGAGTAAAATTGCATTCATCGGCGGTGGCAATATGGCGCGGGCATTGATTGGTGGGTTATTGAGCAGTGGTAAGTCTGCCGACAAGATAATAGTGGCGGAACCGGTCGCGGCCGCGGCGCAAGCACTAAGTAGTGATTTTGGTATTGAAGTTAGCGCCAACAATATTGACGTTGTGCAGCAGGCGGATTGCTGGGTGTTGGCGGTCAAACCCCAGGTTGTAAAAGGCGTGGTCAGCGAGCTTGCGGCCCTGGCGGCTGCACAGCAGCCGGTGGTGGTTTCGATTGTTGCCGGGATTCCCCTTGGTAGTCTGGAAAAGTGGCTAGGAGGCCGTTGTCCGTTGGTGCGCACTATGCCGAATACGCCAGCATTGGTTGGCAAAGGGATTACCGCGTTGTTTGCAAATCAGCAGGCATCTGCAAGCCAACGAGCGTTGGCTGAGCAAATTATGCAGGCCGCCGGCACAACATTGTGGGTTGATGATGAAGCACTGCTGGATGCGGTGACAGCAGTTTCAGGTAGCGGTCCTGCCTATTTTTTTCGGGTGATGGAGGCGATGATTGATGCTGGGCAAGCGCTAGGGTTGTCGCAGCAGCAGGCTTCTCAGTTGACTCTGGCCACGGCGGCGGGTGCCGCCGAGCTAGCGATCCAGAGTGAGCATTCGGTAGCTCGTTTGCGTGAGCAGGTGACCTCTCCAGGTGGCACCACGGCCGCCGCACTTGAAGTAATGAATGATCTGGCAATTGGGGATCTGTTCGATCAGGCATTGCGTGCAGCGAATAATAGAGCTGCAGAGTTGGCTCAGGAAGCTGATGGCTGACGCCGGCTGGACGATTTAGTTTTTTGGTTAGTCGTATTGAGGGTTAGAAATTTTGGGTGAAAATTACATAGTTCAGGCGTTACAGTTTCTAGTGCAGACACTGTTTGGGCTCTACATCGTAGTCGTGATGGCGCGGTTCTTGTTACAGCAGGCGCGGGCAGATTTTCATAATCCCATATCCAAATTTGTGGTCAGTGCGACCCAGCCGCTGTTGCGACCGTTGCGCAGGGTTATTCCATCCATCGGTCGGATTGATACATCGAGCCTGGTGTTGATGTTGGCGTTGCAGATGCTGAAGATGCTCATTCTGTATGCGTTGCTCGGTCATATCCCAGCGGTTGCAGGACTGATGGTGGGGAGCATTGCAGAGCTACTTAACCTGGCGATTAATTTTTATGTGGTATTGCTGCTAATACTGGTGGTCGCTAGTTGGGTGGGTGGCGGCGGTTACCATTCGCTGTTGGCGCTGGTGGGGCAGCTGTGTGAACCTATTTTACGGCCGTTACGCAGAATAATTCCGCCGATCGGCATGTTCGATCTCTCGGTGTTCGCCGCGTTTATTTTGCTACAACTGGCGAAAATTCTGCTAGTGGCCCCTCTGTTGGATGTTAGTCGC
>QNFC01000148.1 GCA_003645395.1 Gammaproteobacteria bacterium | reverse complement strand
CTTGGCGGGCTGGAGCGCGAAGGCTACCGCGGTGATATTTATACGGTAAATCGCGGCCGCGGCAAGGTGCTTGGTTACCCGTGTTTTCACTCGGTCAAAGATTTACCGAAAGCGCCTGACCTGGCGATGATTCTACTCTCTGAAAAATACGTGTTCGCCACGCTTAAAGAACTGGCTGACAAGGGATGTGCTTCTGCCTACGTACTGGCAGCGGGCTACGAAGAACCAGAGCGGCTGGCCGAACTTCGCCAGGTCGCTGATGACCTGGGCATCTTAATTCTCGGCCCCAACTGCAATGGCTATGTGCGCCCTGACTCTGGCCTGCACTGCTGGGGCGGCCCCATTCCGCGCCCCTACAAAGCCGGGTCATTGGCCTTTATCGCCCAAAGCAGCGCGGTAGCCGGTTCTGCCGCCAACTCCTGCTGGGATCGAAATATAGGGTTTTCCGCGATCATCACCACCGGCAACCAGGCCAACTTCAGCCTGGCGGACTGTTTTGATTACCTAGCCGACGACCTCGATACCCGGGCGATTGTCTGTTACATCGAACAGTTTGGTGACTTCGAGGCCTTCGCTAAAGGCGTAAAACGCTGTCGGGATGCCGGCAAGGCGATCATCGGCATTGCTACCGGCAAATCTCAGGCGGCTCGCGATGCCACGCTTTCGCACACCGGCGCGTTAACCGCAGGCCCGGAAGTATCGGCGGCAGCGCTGGATGCGCTGGGCATTATTGCCGCTAGGGATACCGACGATGCCCTCGACTATGCCAGCCTGTTTGTGCAGATACCCCCGCGCTGCTGGAAAGATGTGCAAACGGTTGGGGTGATCACGCCATCGGGCGGCTACGCGGCGCTAATGGCGGATGCGCTCGACGAACACGGCCTGGATACACCGGCCCTGCCTCAGTCGGTGATCGACACCTTGCCGGAGATCGTGCCCCACAATAATCCAATGGATTTGACCGCGACTATTTTCGCCTGGGCTGACCAGTACCCGAAAGTGATCGACAGTTTTATCGTCGCCGAAGAGTTTGATGCGGTGGTGCTGATGATGGGTGCCTGGGAAGGGTTTGAGCGCTGGTTTGCCCCGATCACCGCGTGGGCTTACAAGATTGGCAAGCCGGTATTCCTCGGTGGCAACGAGGTATTTTGCCTCGGTGACAGTTTGCGCACTCAGTTTAATAGTGATCCCACGCCAGTGGTTCATGGCACCGCTCGCATCGCCCGCGCCCTCTCTGGCATGCAGCAGTACTACCGATTGCAATATAGATTAACGGATGAGTGGTTTAGCACCCCGTGCACGCCCTGGCAAGGGGCCGACACGGCTACCTTTCCAGACCTGGCTGATGAGCTGAACAGTGCCGGAATTACTACCGTTGACTGGTGGAATCTAACCAAAGGTGAAAAACCAGACGCAACTGAGCTGGCAGTAAAACTGGAAAGCCCACAACTGCTGCACAAGAGCGATGAGCAGGCAGTGTTACTAGGCGTAGAATCAGGCGCCGCGAATAGCAGCGCTGAGCAGCTCGAAACTATTGCCAAAAAACTCGACCTGCAAAATTATCAGGTCATCGCCCAACAGATGGTCGGCGACAGTAAACTTGAGCTGCTTGTCGGTGCACTGGTTGATTCAACCGTCGGCCCGGTACTCACCGTTGGGCTTGGCGGAGTCACCGCTGAACTGCAAAAGCAGGTTACCCATGCCCTCTGCCCGTTTGACATTGGCGTTGCCAGGGGGCTTATTGAAGAATTGCGTATCCTGCCGTTATTTGAGGGTTATCGTGGTCAACCGCCGCTCGATGATTCTCTTTTCCAATTACTGGTGAACGTATCCCAATGGGTTTACGACCACCGCGACCGACTCAAGGAGCTCGATTTGAATCCAGTTTTTGTGCGTAACAGCGGTAGCCCCGCGCTAGTCGGAGACGCTCTTGCGATATTTAATTAAGGCTTTCGTCGCTGCGTTATTACTCTGCACCACGGCAACTCTGCTTGCCGAAACCCTCTATGTGTCTGACGATCTGCGCATTACGATGCGTAACGGTAAGAGTACCCGGCATAATGTAATTCAAACGCTGACTAGCGGTACTGCAGTTGAGGTGCTAGAGACCGACAAGAGCGCAGGCTACACATTGATCCGTCTGAAAAATGGCAAGAAAGGCTGGGCATTAAGCCGATATTTAATGCGGCAACCTATCGCTCGTGACCGATTGGCCAGTGTACAGAAAAACCTCACTAAAACGCAGGAAGAACTGGCAGAACTCAAGCCCATTTCTCAACAACAGGCGCTGCAAATTGAGGCGCTAAGCCAGGAACGTGATGAGTTAGCCGCTAGCCTGAAACAGCTGCGATTGCAGACTGCCGACTCGGTAGCGCTTATTGAAAAAGACGAACGGCTACAGCTGGAGGTCGCTACGTTAACCGAGAGCAACACAACACTTCGTCAGCGGGTCGATGTCCTTAGTGGCGACCAGCGACTGCGATGGTTTATGTATGGCGGCGGAGTAATGGGAATTGGCATACTGTTTGGGCTGATCTTACCGAAGCTTCGAATCCAACGTAAAGCTTGGAACGAATTCTAGAAAGTGGCACCCCGGTTGCAATGTTGCGACCGGGTGATACGCCTGCCTTTATGCAGCGGCGATCACGCACAAGCAAGAATTCCACCCGATAAATCACCATAAACTGACCGCAAAACAACCGCTAACGCCGAATACATAAACTGATTTATTCGGCCCGCAGGCAACGGGCAATTTTCGTCCCCAGTCCACTCAGCAACTGAAAATAGAGCTCTTCACCAGGGGCCAGGTTGCTGCCCATTGGATCCAGCATTAATAACGTTGCCGAACTCCCGGCGAGCCACTCATCTAGCTGACGACTCGAGGCACTGATATCCGCCAATAGACACGACGCGTGGGTGGTTTTTAGCTGGTCACGAAATGCCAGCAGTTGTCGCAACCCCGGTGGCTGCCCGTGGGCTGGGTTCAGTTCTCCTTCGGCCTGCAGGCCGTATCGACTCAGCAAATACCGAAAACTGTTGTGATAAACCATAAAGGGCTGCGTAGCCGCCGCAAGCATTTCACTTAATTGTTGGTCAAACTGGCTGAGTCTGACTATTAGCTCATCGCGGTTTTGCTGATATTGCTGACTGTGGGCCGGATCAATCTCGATCAACAACGCGCTCAGTTCACCGACGAAACAGATAGCGTTGTCGATATCGAGCCAGGTGTGCGGATCGATGCTAGCCAGGTAACTTTGATCCACATCGCTACCGCCGTGCACAAATTCAGTGGTTTCGTTTAACGCAAACTGCCCCGGTAGTAGCAACAGACGCTGACCTTTGCAATCCATCGCACTCCAGTGACGAACCTTGATCACCTTTTTATCGATAAGTGTTTGAATGGGCTGTTCCAGCTGCGGCCCGGCCCAGACCAACAAATCAGCATTGCTTAACAGTCGAAGTTGCGATGGTCGTAAAGCAGTATCGTGATGAGACACCCGGCGACGAAACAGCAAGTCGGGGCGAGCTTGATCACCCATTATGCCGGCGACCAGCGAATGCAACGGCAGATTGCTAACGACCACCTTTGGCCGGGGCGAACTAGCCGACACCGATTCAGGAGCAGCCCCTGGGTCGGCTTCCCGGGCAGCCAGCACCAGGCTAAACAAACTGATCAATGATGCTGCCAGAGCCGCCACGGCGAGAGAAATTTTAATGCTCTTTTGCTGAATCAAACTTCTGTCCTGCAATCTTCCGCCTTGTGGAAATGGCGAGTACTTCTATCAATTTGACTATTAATGTAACAATATATCATTACAAAGATAGCCGCTTCGTTAGTGGTCGTCCTTGACCTGATCGAGCATAAAGCATGAATAGCGGCCCAGCAGACAATACCGATAAACATCCCGACATGATCGACCCGTTTGGCTCGTCACCTCACGACCATCAACAATGCCAACATCGAGCACTGGTGGCGGCACAGCAGCTCTGTAGTAATCGCGGTGTCCGCCTCACTCTGTTACGTCGCCAGGTACTCGAACTGATCTGGAATTCGCACACGCCGGTAAAGGCCTATCACCTGCTTGAACTACTGAAGCAGAAGCATCCCAACGCCGCACCGACAACGGTCTACCGTGCCCTCAGCTTTTTGCTCGATCACGAACTAATACATCGCCTGCAATCGCTGAACGCGTTTATCGGTTGTGGATTACCGGGAACGGCCCATCACGGCCAGTTTTTGATCTGCCGGGTATGTGGCGCGGCGGCAGAACTGCCGGACACCGACCTGCGAGAACGAATCGGCCGGCGTGCCGATGAACTCGGATTTCGTATCGAGATTGAGACGGTCGAAATTTCCGGCACCTGTGCAAACTGCCAGCAGGCTGCAATCACCTCTGATTAAAAACGATATACCCCAGACATCACTAAGGACCGTTTCTTTGTCATCACTACTCACCCTGCGAAACACCGCCGTTACCACCGACACCGGCGGGCAGCTTCTCCAGAACGTCAACCTGGCCGTTGAACCGGGCCAGATCATCTCTGTGATTGGCCCCAACGGCGCAGGTAAATCAACCCTGATTCGAGTAATGGCTGGTCTGCAAAAAACCACGCTGGGCGAGGTTGAAACTAGAAGCAGCTTAAGAATCGGCTACGTGCCACAAAAACTGGTCGCGCCCGCCACCCTGCCTATTACCACCCAGGCGTTCATGCAACTCCATAATCGTCATGGCGCCACTAGCGATTTACCGCTCGCAACACTGGGGATTGAGAGTTTACTCAACAAGCCTCTACTGGCACTTTCTGGCGGCGAAATGCGGCGGGTATTATTGGCTCGTGCCCTAATCAGAAAACCTCAACTGTTACTGCTGGATGAACCCACCGCAGGAGTCGACCTGATCGGCCAGGTGGAGTTCTACCAGCTGCTGGGGAAGATCCGTGATGAAACAGGTTGCGCAATCGTAATTGTCTCCCACGACCTCCATTTTGTGATGGCGGCGACTGACCGGGTGCT
>QNFC01000147.1 GCA_003645395.1 Gammaproteobacteria bacterium | reverse complement strand
TTTTCAGTTTGTCGCGGGCCTTGCCGCCGAAGGCCGAGTCATATTCGTAATCGAGCCGATCCATCATGAACGGCACCCAGCTACAACCGCCTTCAAGAAAGGCCATGCGCAGTTTCGGGAAGGCATCAAACACCCCGCTGAAAATCACATCCGTGAGTTGAATCTGCAAACCCATTGGGTGGGAGAGGGTATGGATTTTTTCAAAACTGTCGAAATGGTCAAACCCCATGCCGCCACTGGGACCGCCGTGGATCGCCAGCGCCATGTTGCACTCCTGCGCCGCTTCATAGATCGGCCAGAAGAACTCATTGCCATAGGTGCGCGTCGGGTGGGTCACACCGCCGGGTAACATCATCGCCACAAAGTTTTTGCGGTCTCTGGCGCAGCGGTGGATCTCCTTGACCGCCGCCTGGGGGTCGAGCATGGGCATCAGGCCGACACCAAACAGGCGGTCGTCTTTTTGCATGTATTCGCCTTCCAGCCAGTTGTTGTAGGCATTGGTGACGGCGATGGATACCGGTATGTCTTTCATCAACCCGGTGGTCAGTGCCGAGGTGGGGTAGAGCACCGAGCCTTCGCAACCCATGTCGTCGAGCATGTCGCTCCAGATTTCTACATCGGTTTTTAGCTTGCGCGGGGTGTTGGATTTCTCCATCTTGATCATCCCCCGAGACCAGCCATCGACTCCCGGGAAAATGGAGAAGCTTTTCATGCGCTCAAAACCGGCGTAGTCCCCCTCCATGTAGGTCATGATCGCGTCTTCGTCTTCAAACACGTGGCCGTCTGCATCAAAAATCGGAAACGGAAAATTCTTCGCCATGGTCTCTCCTCCGGTTTTTTAGTTTTTAGATCCTTATTGATTTTTTTGCCAACTGTAGCAGATGGTTTTTTAAGGGATGGTTAAATTTTTTTGGCACCGTTTTCCAGAGATGAGGATAGAGATCAAGGGTGGCGTTTTCGTAGGAGCGACTTTAGTCGCGACCGCAGAGGTGACCGGACGCTGGGTGTCGCGGCTGAAGCCGCTCCTACAAAACCCTGTTGCTTCTCTTCCGGCATATAAGGAATGACAGAACCGCTAATTCATTAGGACCACCAAAATTTTGTAGGCAATATGATGTGCGCGTGGTATCAATAACCGCAATGGGGTTGGCGAAAAATCATGCGGTGGGAGAACTGCAAATGCCAACGGAGAAGTCTTGAAACTGAGCGATCAGGATCACTAAAGGCTCGCTACCCAGCGTTATCAAAAAATGAGGAGGAGATATGACGGACCTGAAACTCCATGAAGGCCGCCTGAAAATTGGTGGCCTGGAGCTGGAAGTAATCCACAAAGGCAGCGGTCAGCCCATGCTGCTACTGCATGGCGGCGGCGGCCCGCTGCAACCGGGTAGTGTGATTGACCAACTGGCGGAGCGGTTTGAAGTCATCGCGCCGACCCACCCCGGGTTTGGTAACACTGCCCGCCCCGCCCATATAACAAAGGTAGATGATCTCAGTTATCTCTACCTCGACCTGCTCGATCAATATGATCTACAGGACGTAATTCTGGTCGGCTTTTCTATCGGTGGCTGGACTGCCGTGGAGATCGCGGTCAAAAACAGCAGCCGACTGTCACGGCTGATGATGGTCGGCGCAGTGGGTATCAAACAGGGTGATCGCGAGACCCGCGACTTTCCCGATATGTTCGCGATACCGCCGGATGAACTGGCGGCGCTGGCGTTTCACGACCCGGCTAAAGCGCAAATCGATTTTTCAACGCTGTCAGATGAGCAGCTCACCGCGTTTGCCCGCAATCGCGAATCCCTGGCCCTCTATGCCTGGGAGCCCTACCTGCACAATCCCAAGTTAAAGCAGCGGCTGCACCGCATTCAGATCCCCACCAATGTCTGTTGCGGTGCCAGTGATGGCCTGGTATCGCCTGCCTACAGTGAGGGTTATGCCGGGCTGATTGCCGGTGCCACCTTCGACACCATTGCCGAAGCGGGTCATGCGCCACAAATGGAACAGCCGCAGCGGTTTGTTGACTGGGTGTTGTCAAAAACCACCTAGACCGGCACCTATCAAAATTTCCAGTTTATCGGTTGCCGAGGGGGTAAATGCTCCATTGGTTACTGACAGAGGAGAGAGTAATGCGATCCTGGTTTTTTACTGAAACTGCCTACCCCTATTTGCCACCCGAAGAGGAATTCGATTCGATTCGGGTGAAGTTGCCCAATCAAATTTTTGACCCGAAAAAAGGTGCCGATCTTTATCACCGCTATATCGACGAGTGGGTTCACGCTGACGAAATCGGGCTGGATATCATGGTCAACGAACACCACCAGACCGCCACTTGCATGGACCCGGCAGCGCCGATCATGCTCGGTATTCTGGCGCGAGAGACCAAAAACGCCAAGTTGCTGTTACTCGGCAACCCCATCGTTAACCGGCGCGATCCAGTGCGCGTGGCCGAGGAGATGGCCATGGTCGACAACATCTCGCGGGGCCGAGTCGTGGTCGGTTTTGTCCGCGGCGTGCCCTACGAAATCTCCGCGATGAACAGCAATCCGGTGGGTATGCACGAGCGGTTGTGGGAAGCGCATGACCTTATTATCAAAGCCTGGACCACCCACGACGGCCCGTTTAACTGGGAGAGCGAGCACTTTCATTACCGCCAGGTAAATATCTGGCCGCGGCCCTATCAGGCCCCCCATCCGCCTGTCTGGATCACGGCGCTTTCTCCCGGCAGTGTTGCGCGCACGGCAGAAAAAAATTACGTTGCCGCGACCTTTCTCACCGGCTTCGAGAAAACCCGCGAAATCTTTGATGCCTACCGCAGTAAGCGCGCCGAGATGAAGGCGTCCTTCAACAACGATCGCCTCGCCTACGCGGCACTTATTTATACCGGTGAGACCGACGAAGAGGGCTTCGCCGGTGCGCGCAAACTGATGTGGTACATCACCGCCAACAAGGTACCCATCCAGTTTAATAATCCGCCGGGCTACGCCTCGGTAGAGGCTAACGTGGCGATGATGAAAAACGCCAAAGGCCCCTATATGTTTGGCGATTTCTCGTTGGAAACGTTAATCGAGCAGGGCATTATTTTTGCTGGCAGTCCCGATACCGTTTACAAACAGATCAAAAAGTTTTATGGCCATGTGGGCGGGTTTGGTCATCTGCTGATCATGGGCCAGGCTGGGTTTCTTGAGCACGACGAGACCGTTAAAGGCATGGATATGTTTGCCAAAGAGGTCTACCCGCGGCTTAAAGAGCTGAATATCACCGCTGAAACAGAAGTTTGAAATGGCTGAATTCCAGAGCCGGTATATCACCGTAGAGGGTATTAACACTCACTACCTGGAGGCCGGCAGCGGCCCCACCCTGGTGCTGCTGCACAGCGGCGAGTTTGGCGGTTGCGCCGAGCTCAGCTGGGAGTTCAACATCGCCGCCTTGGCGGAACACTTCCACGTCATCGCGCCAGACTGGCTCGGTTTCGGCGGCACCGACAAGCTCTATGACTTCACAGCCGGACATCGGTGTATGTTGCAGCACATGGTCGCCTTCCTTGCCGCCATGAACATCGATGAAGCCGACTTTCTCGGTAACTCCATGGGCGGCACTTTTCTGGCGAGAGTCGCCGCCAGCGAACAGCCGCTATTCCCGATTCGGCGGATGATCCTCGCCAGTGGCGGTGGACTGGCCCCGGCCAATGAACATCGCCAGGCATTGCTCGATTACGACTGCACGCCGGAGGCAATGCGGCGGCTTTTACGGGCAGTGATGTACTATCCCAAATGGGCCGATGATGCGGAATATGTCGAACGCCGGCAGCAATTCGCCCTGGTCCCCGGTGCCTGGGAATGCGCAGCCGCCGCCCGGTTCCGTTCACCGGCGACCCCGGCAAAAGCCGAGTTCGGCGGTAAAGATGAAACCCCATACGATTTGATCAAACACCCCACGCTGATCATCGCCGGAGCTAACGATAAGTTACGCCTGCCCGGCTACGCTCAGGAACTACAAAATCAAATCAGCGGCGCGCAGATAAATGTTTTTGAAGAGTGCGGACACTGTCCCAATATCGAACACCCCGAGACCTTTAATAAGGCAGTCATTGAATTTCTGCAGTAGTAATTAATTAACCGGAGAGCCCCATGGCCAACCATCCTCAGCGTGAACAGAACCAGATCACCGTGATCGGGGCCGGTTTCATGGGCACCGTTATCGCCACCATCTACGCCCGCCACGGTTACGACGTGGTGCTCCACGACAGCAATGCGGATGCACTGGCCAGCTATGCAGCGCGGGCAACTCCGATTGCAGAAAGCCTGGTAACCGCTGGCATTACGGTGGCAAACATACTCGACCGGGTACGCGGTGATAGCGACCTGGCCAGCGCCGTGGCCGGTTCCTTCATGGTTCACGAAGTCGCCCAGGAAGACCTTGGCGTTAAGCAGGCCCTGTTTGCCGAGCTTGACCCGCTCTGCGGTCCCGAGGTGGTGCTCGCCACCAACACCTCATCCTACCTGCTCACCTCATTGTGCGAAGGCGTTGAACACCGCGAGCGGGTGGTGGGCATTCACTACATCACCCCGGCCCACATCATAAAAGCGGTGGAGATAATCCACGCCGACTTCACTCCACCCGCGTTGATTGAATGGGCGCAGAACTTCCTCACCACCATTGATCACGTCGGCGTAGTCTGCCGCGAAAGCCCCGGCTTTCTGGTTAACCGGGTGCAAATGGCCATGCTTGCAGAGATTCACCGTATGGTCGATGAAGGTCTGGCGACTGCCGCAGATATAGATGAAGCGGTACGCCTTAGCATCGGACCACGATTAGCCCTCTGGGGACCCCTGCTAACCGAAGACCTGGTGGTACACAAAAAAACTGCCCTCGCGGTAATGGCCTATATGGAAGAGAAAACCGGCTCCCCAGCCAATGCCCCGACGGAGACCTTGCGCAACCTGGTGGCTGATGGCAAAGCCGGGGCAATATCCGGCGAAGGCTGGTATCGGTGGTCAGACGACTACGACGGCATCGTCCGCGAACGCGACCAGCAGCTCGCCGATGCCCTGGAATGGTT
>QNFC01000146.1 GCA_003645395.1 Gammaproteobacteria bacterium | reverse complement strand
TAGGCCGGCAGGTCAGGGTTTCCACCGCGGCAATTAGCCATGGCAGCTTATCCGTCACCATTACCGAGTCCGCTGATGTCAGTCAGCCCGGAGCATTTTCACGTCGCGGCGAGAGCGTTGTCACCGACCGGTCTGATATTGAGGTCAGTGAAGGCAGCGGGCACATGCTGCTGTTTGAGCCCGGCATTGACCTGGCCGACCTGGTTGATGCGATCAACCGTATCGGTGCTGGTCCGGATGACCTGATCGCCATCTTGCAGGCGTTACGAGAAGCCGGTGCCCTTAGGGCTGAGCTGGTGGTGATTTAGCCGATGACCATTCCCGCACCGGATGCCGCCGAGATTGGGCCACGAAATTTGTTTGACCGCCAGGGCATCACTAACCTGAAACGACTGGCGAAAAATGACAGCCCGGAGGCCATGGTCGCGGTCGCCCAGCAGTTTGAAACCCTCTTCGTAGGCATGTTGCTGAAAAGCATGCGCGAAGCCAGTCTGGGTGAAGATACGCTGTTTGGCTCTTCGGCACAGGAGACCTATCAGGGAATGTTTGACCAGCAGTTGGCGATACAGACTGCTGGTCGGGGTGTGTTGGGCATTAGCAAGTTGATGCTGCAACAGTTGCAACATCAATCCGCCAGCAAACCCGCGATCGACGAGCCAGTCGGCGACCTGAACAATGACCGGTTGGCGCACCGATTGCCCGCAGTACCCGAATTATCCATCGCGCCGAAGGGGTTGCCGCATACAGTGAGTAATATTCCTGCGACGACCGACTTAATACGGCACAGAGCGGCTGGCGCTGAACAACTGGTGACTGGAAAAGAAGTGACTTCAGTGACCCCTGCGCCCACCGAGCCGTTAACCGCAGATGAATTTCTGCAACAGATATGGCCCATAGCCGTTGCCACGGGTAAACGTCTCGGCGTTGCGCCAGAGGCCATTGCCGGCCAGGCCGTATTAGAGAGCGGTTGGGGACAACACACCATTAAGCACAGCGATGGCCGGTCGAGCCACAACATTTTTGGCATCAAAGCTGGCTCAAACTGGACCGGCGATACCGCCACCGTGAGTACGCTTGAATATAAAGATGGTGTTGCCATCCGTCAGCGGGCCACTTTTCGAGCTTACGATTCACACGCTGCGGCGTTTGCCGACTACGCAGATTTTCTACAACAGCGCAGCTGGTATCAGCAGGCACTCGCCCAGGGTGAGGATGTCGCTGGATTTGCAAACGGACTGCAGCAGGCTGGTTATGCAACCGACCCGCAATACGCCGGCAAAATCACCCGCATAGCTGAACAGATCAAGCAGCAGAGCATCGCCGCCAGCCAGAGCTAGTCAGTAGTGACCAGGCGGAGAAACGTCAACAACCGAGTTGTTGATCGAGTTTTAACGATTCGGTGGCTGCCACGATGAAAAGCGGCTGCCCGGATGAGGTAGTAAATGGCTAAAGAGAACTGCGTTGTGAACGCTACATTAATACAGGATAACGGCCCAGGAGCGGCGTAATGGCAACAGGAATACTCGGCATTGGCGCGTCAGCGCTAATTGCCAACCAGCAGGCGTTGGCCACCGTTAGTCATAACATTGCCAATGCCACCGTTGACGGCTACAGCCGGCAAAGTGTCGAGTTGCAGGCGAGACTCCCGCAGCTCAACGGCGGCAACTTTTTTGGCAAAGGCGTGGACCTGGTCAATGTGCGTCGGCACGTCGATACCTATATTAACGAGCAGATCAGCGGCGATATTTCCAGGCAGGGTCAGCTTTCCACCGAGCAAGCTTACCTCACGCGGATAGACAACTTGCTGGCCAATGAGTCCACCGGACTGTCGCCAGCCTTCGACCGGTTTTTCGCTGCCATGCAGGATATGTCGCTTGACCCCTCATCATTACCGCAGCGTGAAGTGGTGCTGCAACGGGCAAATGATCTGGTGCAGCGATTCAACACCGTCAGTCAGTCAGTAGGCCAGATGGAACGTGAGATTAACCTGCAGATCGGTGATCAGGTTTCGCAGATCAACACCCTCGCCACCAACCTGGCAGAACTGAATAAATCGATCGCTGTCGCCACCGCCCAGGGGGCCGGGCAGGCCGCCAGCGACCTGCTTGATCAACGGGACCGACTGCACAAACAACTATCGGGGCTGGTGAAGATATCCACCATTACCCAGAGCGATGGTTCTACGAACGTATTCATGGGTGACGGTCAGGCGTTGGTTGTGGGGACCAATGCTTTTTCCCTCTCCACTCAGCCTAATAGTCTGGATAGCTCGCGCCTGGACATCACTTACCAGGGTCTCTCGGGCCTGAATATTACCGATCAGGTTACCGGCGGCTCTCTGGGCGGTTTGCTCAACAGTCGACTGGAGGTAATTGATCCGGTGGTCAATCAACTTGGGCAACTTGCCGTTGCACTCGAACAATCAATGAATGACCAGCATCGGCTGGGAATGGACTTGAATGGACAGTTAGGTGCTGATTTATTTAATACCGGTCAGCCAATTGTGGCAGCAGGGCCCGGCAATACGGTCGATAGTATGGGCGTTACCATCAGCGATCCCAATCTGCTCACAGGAGCCGATTACCGAATTAACGTAGACGCAAGCGGCGATTACATTGCAACTAATCTTGATGATGGTTCAGCATGGCCCCTGGGTCCCGGCCCCACGGCCGATCTCGACGGCCTGACTTTCTCCCTGTCGACGGGAAGTGCTGGTGACTCGTTTCTGGTTCAACCCACCCGTGGTCTGGCCAGTTCGTTGAGTTTAGTCATCAGTGATCCGCGCAAATTGGCCGCGGCTTCACCGGTGCTGGTCACCAGCGATTTTAGCAATCAGGGTGCGGTGAAGGTGGGTGACTTGCAGGTAACAGACACGGCTAACACAGCGTTTACGGCGACTACTGGTGCGCTTGAGCCGCCGATACTGATTAAGTTTATTGACGCAAATAATTACCAGTTGTTTGATAACAGCAGTCCAGCCACACCAGTATCTCTGGGACCGGTCGCCGCCTACACACCCGGTGAGCCCCTGCCCGGCCTGTCAACTTATGGCTATGAGTTACAACTGACTGGTGACGCTGTGGCCGGCGACCAGCTTACGGTCGGCTACAACACCAGTGGCGTCGGCGGTAACCAGAATATGCTCGCCATGATCGGGCTGCAGGATCAGAATTTTCTCTCTTCGGATACCGCGACTTATCAGGAAAGTTATCAGCAGCTAGTCGGTGGTATTGGTGCCCGCACCAGCAGTGGCGCGGTTAACCTCGATTCCGTCGGGTTTACGCTTGAGCAGGCACAGGCACGACAGCAGTCAGTTGCCGGGGTAAATCTCGATGAAGAGGCGGCCAAACTGCTGGAGTTTCAGCAGGCTTACCAGGCGGCGGCGCAGACCATTCGTGCTGCAGACAAGTTGTTTCAGTCGTTACTGGAAGTGGTCTAAGAGGACATAGTTTTGCGTATTTCTACTCAGCAGTTTTTCCAGTTTAATGTTAACTCGATGCAGCAGCATGCTGCGAGCGTCAGTAAGACCCAGGCGCAACTGAGCAGTGGGCTAAAACTACTCATGCCAGCAGACGACCCAAACGGTGCCACCCGTATTCTGGGGCTTGAGCAGCGCCTGGCAACGTTGGAGCAATACGACCGCAATACCACTCAGTTGGAAAACAATTTGCGGACCGAAGAAGCCGCTGTCGAGCAGATTCACTCGGTGCTTGATAACGCCCGCGAACGGCTGGTTCAGATCAACAATGGCCCTCACACGCAGGCAGAGCACAAGACCTTTGGCGGTGAGTTGGCGCAGATGCGCGACCAGCTCCGCAGCCTTGGCAATACTCAGAATGCTAACGGCGAGTTTATGTTCGCCGGCACGGCCACAGATACCCAGCCTTTCACCCGTGATGCCGGCAGTGGTTACCAATACCAGGGTAACCAGCAGACCCGTGATATTCCCGTTGCGGCGGGTAGAACCATTGCCTACGGTGACAGTGGCTTTGACCTCTTTGTCGACATCTTCACTGGTAATCAGGGGGTGACCGCCAGCGCAGACACCGCTAATAGTGGTGATGGCGTGATTGGTTACGTTGGAGAAACCTCACCCGGTAGTTACTTCGGAGACCATCTGCGGGTCGTATTCAACACACCGCCCGACACTTATGACCTGGTCGACGTGGCGACCGTGACAACGCTCTCTGCCGGGGTCTCTTTTACCCCGGGTGACACGATCAATATTAACGGTGCTTCTGCAACACTTGACGGTGCCCCAGCGGCGGGCGATAAGTTCGATTTCCAGTCCAGTCAACGGCAGAATCTGTTAACTACTTTCGATGCGCTGGTAAGCGAATTGCAGACCGCTGACTCTGTAGGGGTAACGCGTCTTCACAACGCCATCAATCGCGGGTTAGAAAATATTGATGCGGCGCTTGAGCAGAGCATCGCCGTTCGTTCAAGGGTGGGCACCCGCCTGGAGTCACTGGATGCCGTTCGTGACGCGAACCAAAGCTTCGAAATTTCATATCAAACGACCCTGTCAGAAATTCGTGATCTTGACTATAACGAGGCGGCGGCGCGGTTGAGTGCGGAGGTGAGCGCACTGGAAATTGCCCAGGCCTCTTTTGCACGGGTGCAAAACCTCTCCCTGTTTAATTACCTCTAGCAGCCACCGTAACGAACTTCAGATTACCCACGCGCTCGTAAGACATCCGCGGCAACAGACGATTCGACTTAGCGGAGATACAGTTCTAATCACAGCTGCGCGAGATAGCCAGGCTATTGGTATCAACGCGGTGGGGGTCTATCCGACGGTAATCAAGGCAACAGCCTGTAACGCTACTACCTGTCTGGCTTTTATCGACCATCTACCTGCGGAAGCGGTCGACTGGAGCGGCACTTAGCCGTTGCTAGTGACGGTTTTCTGTCACCGCCTGGTAGGCATTGATTCCCTGGCGTTTTTTCTGATCCAGACGCAACGATGTGGCGAGCACTTCCCGTTGCTCACTACTGAGCGTTTCGAGGGTCTGGTTCAGTGTCAGTGTTTGTTGTAGCAGGCTGGTATCGGCAGCGGTTGGTGCGGCAAGGGTTGAGATC
>QNFC01000145.1 GCA_003645395.1 Gammaproteobacteria bacterium | reverse complement strand
CCCGGTATTAACAAGGGTTTCGCAGGCAACCCGCGATGCCGGATCTTGAGCCAGCAAGGCATCCAGTATCCCATCAGAAATTTGGTCAGAAATCTTGTCCGGATGACCTTCAGACACCGACTCGGAGGTAAACAGATATTTATGGGTCATGCAGAGAATTCCGTACGTGAATAATTCAGATTAGGGAACGGATGAAAATGCGAGTGCTACATGCAATTTAATCATGCTATCCGTGCGATTGTACAGGCGTCACCGCTTGCAAACATTGATCTGTGGCCAACCAATCAAGCGGGATATCCCAGGACTGGGAGACTATCTTTTCGACTAACTGAAATTGGTGACCGACTCCAATTAAAGTCGGTCGCAATGCCCGTGTGGCGATATTTTGCAGGGTTTTATCATAATAGCCGGCACCCATACCGATTCGATTACCAGCCAGATCCATGGCAACAAGCGGCATCACTAATAAATCTAACCGAGATGCCCGCACCCACTGATGGGCCGACGAATTCGGTTCGGGGATACCGTAACGATTGCTTTTTAAACGGGTCTGCTCAGTATAACGCGCAAAGCGCATACGAATTCCGGGCGGAGGTGACAATACCGGCAAAAACAGGGTCTTACCCATACTCCAGCAACGCAACGCTAATGGCCTGATGCCTATTTCTCCATCCGTTGGCCAGTAAATCGCAATGTTTCGCGCTCGCTGAAACGCCGGGCAGCCGGCAAGATGACGGTCAAGTAATTTAGCGGCGGTCTGTTGTTGTGCGAATACCAGGCTACGGCGCAATAAGCGAATTTCCTGCCGGACCGCTTTACGCTGCGCTCGCTGTATCAGCTGCGTGCTAACTTGCGGGTTCGCTATCGCATAAACCATTATTCAAGAAGGGCGGCACCCACCATTAGCGCCGATACAGAGCTCGACCTTGAACCCAAAATAAAGGGTGGAGACGGATGCAGACAAATCAGGCTCCCTGAGAAATCCAGGTATGCACACCATTGGCCGTGTAGTCTCCTATCGAACACAAAGTGGTTCAAGAATTACGTTTCTGCTCTCGAACACCACAGTGGGTACCATAACAATATGTAGCGGTTGGCATTATCTACCCTTTAGCTCGGGATAGACAACAAATCCTGACAACTATTTATCAGGTCGGTAGCTGTGTCTCGTCGCCACTAGCAAAAACACCCTCAAGACGTTGCTGCATCCTGGCCACGCGACTCAAACTCTGTTCATAGTTTTTTTTGGCAACGTTTGCGGAGAGCAGGTCATTGGCCATGTTCAGCACCGCCAATACCATCAACCTTTCAGCACCCAATACTTTGTTTTTATCCCGCATTTCTACCAGCTTTTCATTGGCATAACGCGCAGCGGCCTGCAACTGCTCCCGCTCCTCTGGCTCGCAAGCAATTACATATTCGTGGCCCAGAATTTTTACCGGCACAGTCTGCTGTTCAGCCACCATCAATCAAACTCCATCATTTTTTAACCGGGAAATCATTGCCTCCACCCGAGCTCGGGCGGTTTCAGTTTTTTCAATTAATTTGGAGCGCTCGATCACCAATGCCTGATGCTGCTTCCGCAGGGTACTATTTTCACTACTAAGGTTATCGATTCGCTGCACCAGCGTGTCAATTTGCTGCTCCAACTGATCCAGATCCAGTGACTCTGCCGGGGGGGAAGTCGAATCGTTCATAGCAAATCCTCAGTTGGATAGCGCTTAATAGAGCATGCCATTAAAATAAAACCTGGCTTTAGCCACCCAGGTGCCGGCGAGTCAATGGCGTTGCTACGAATGCTAGACTCCTTAAAGCCGTAATCATCTGAACCATTCTAGGCTGAGGCAAGGGCCGCTGCAAACTGACTTATTTTGGGATAATGCCAAACATGCAAGATTCAGACTACGAGTCCATCCTCCACCAATGGTTAGGAATGGTTACCTCAGCCGAGCTGGCCGAAATAGACGGTTTTGTTTGCGGTCTGGTAGCCCGCCAGGGTTCACCGCAGCAACTCCATGACCTGCTGTTTACCGACGACGCAACCACAGATGAACTTCTGGAGCAATGCGCCACTGCAATGAACCTGCGCTTCCAGCAGTTAACCGCGTTCAGTGATTTGTTTGAACCGCTTGTGGCCGATGACGACAACCCGCTTTCCGTTCAAGCAGCGTCGCTGGCAACCTGGTGTTACGGTTTTCTGGCAACGCTAGGTGACGAACAGGAGCTGCGTGAACGCCTTTCTGATGAGGGCTATGAATCCTTGCAGGATATACAGTCAATCAGCCAGGTTGCCGCTGACGAGATTAGTGATGATGAAGAAAATGCTTTTGTTGAGGTCTTTGAGTACGTACGCGTGGCGGCAAGCATGGTGTTTACCGAGCTGGCCGCACCCGCTGCCAATTCCGAAGACCAGCTCCTGCATTAAAAGCAACGGCCATCCAGGGTTCGAAATAGCATGAAGAAAAGTGAATTTAAGCGCCGTCGCCATAAATTACTCGAAGAAATTCACGACGGCGTGGCGATTATCAACACCCATCGTCACCACCACCGAAACCGAGACACCCAATTTCCGTTTCGCCCCGACAGTGATTTTTATTACCTCACGGGATTTGCCGAACCCGAAGCGGTGGCCGTACTAATTCCCGGCCGCGAAGAGGGTGAATTCGTACTTTTTTCTCGACCCAAAGACCCTTTGCGGGAAACCTGGGACGGCAGACGTGCGGGCCAGTTGGGGGCTTGCGAAGATTTTGGTGCCGACCAGGCCTTTGATATCAGCGAACTCAATGAGCAGATGCCCGAACTACTGAAGAACCGCCAGCGCGTCTATTACAGTATCGGCAAAGAGTCAGAATTTGATAACCGGGTGATGTCCTGGGTTAACGAGCTGCGCGGTCAGGCCAGGGCCGGCGTCAATACACCTAATGAATTCATCACCCTTGACCACCTGCTACACGAACACCGGTTGTTTAAAAGTGCCGCTGAAATTGAAGCCATGCGTACTGCAGGCACTATCAGCGCGGCGGCTCATGTGCGAGCCATGCAAGCCTGTAAGCCTGGGATGATGGAATACCAGCTAGAGGCAGAAATGCAGCACGAGTTTATTACCAGAGGTGCCCGCTCACCTGCCTATAATTTCATCATCGGCGGCGGCGCTAACAGCTGCATCCTCCATTACAGCGAGAACGACCAGAAGCTACGCAACGGTGATCTGGTGCTAATCGACGCGGGGGCTGAATACGATTATTACGCCGGCGACATCACTCGCACCTTTCCCGTCAACGGTCGCTTTAGCGACGACCAGCGCACCCTCTATAACCTGGTACTGGACTCCCAAACGGCCGCTATCGCAGAAGTCGCGCCTGGCAAGGACTGGAACCAGCCACATGCGGCTGCTCAGACCGTGATCATTAACGGCTTGCTTGAGCTAGGCATTTTGCAAGGGACGCTGGAAGAACAGCTTGAAAGCGGTGACTTCAAACGCTTTTTCATGCATCGCACCGGCCACTGGTTAGGCATGGATGTACACGACGTCGGCGACTACAAGATCGATAATCAGTGGCGACTGCTGGAACCGGGCATGGTCACCACCGTAGAACCAGGAATCTACATCGCTGCTGGCAGCGAAGGGGTTGATGAAAAATGGTGGGATATTGGTATCCGTATCGAAGATGACGCAGTGGTAACTCGCGATGGCTGCGAAATTCTCACCGGTGATGTGCCGAAAACCATCGAAGAAATCGAGGCACTGATGCAGGGGTAATGGATAACTACGACCTGATAATCGTTGGCGGTGGACCCGTCGCAGGAATATTAGCTGCGCTACTGGCAGATGCGCCCTGGAAAATTGCCGTGGTCGCGCCAGGTCAGCCGACTGCTGGCAGCCGCGCCATTGCATTGAACCATAGCTCCCGACAAACCCTCCAATCCCTTAACCTCTGGCAAGCCCTCGCCGGACACACTGGCAAGATCCGCAAAATTGAGGTATCACGGCGCGGCGAACCGGGGAAAACCCACCTTAGCGCGGCCGACATAAACACTGCGGAACTTGGCTGGGTCATCCCTGAAAAGCAGCTAATGACGGCCATCAGTGCGAGGTTATCCACCCTCAGCAACCTCACATCGATACCCGCCACACCTTTGTCCATTGACCAGCAAGAAAATTCAATCACGCTGGAACTGGACACAGCTACAAGCATCAGCGCTCGCCTTGCCATTGGCGCTGACGGGGCTGCCTCTAAGCTGCGTCAGTTGGCCGGGTTGAAATTTAACGAACACGATTTTCATAGCGTGGCTATTTGTGCGTCGATGACCGTCACCCAACCCCACCAGAACCAGGCATGGGAACGCTTTACTAATAGTGGCCCGATTGCACTGTTACCCCTAGCAGATAGCCACCTCTATTCACTGGTCTGGTGCGTCGATGCAAGGGATACCGATGACCTGTTGGGCTGCAGCAACAGCGACTTTCTCAACCGCCTTCAACAACAATTCGGGTATGCTGCAGGCCGCTTCACCGCTGCCATAGACCGCACCGCCTACCCCTTAGTGCAACGAACTTGTCAACGGCCTACCGCAGACCGTCTTCTGTTAATTGGCAGCGCAGCCCGGCATTTACACCCCGTCGGCGGTCAGGGACTTAACCTGGCATTACGCGACGTTGTCGTGCTTACTGAAATACTCAAACAGGCCGCGCGCGAGGTCGGCGATCCAGGAAACCCATTACTGCTGCAGCAATATTGTGATCAACGCAAAGTAGATTGGCGAACTACCGAGCGGTTTTCCGGCCAACTACCAGGCCTGTTTGCCGAGCATCGACAGCCACTCACTCTGAGTCGTAACCTGGCGCTGACAGCACTCGAACTAATCCCGCCCCTGCGCCGCGCATTTGTCCGCCGGGCCGCCGGACAGTTTGGTTTTCGTCCATTAAACCGCTAAGAACGAAAATAGTTACCCATGAGCAGTAACTACGACATTATTATCGCCGGCAGCGGCATTGCTGGCAGCACGCTGGCCGTTGCATTGGCGCAGCAGGGTCTGCGCCTGGCGATTATCGACCCACTACTGCCAACCACTCAGCAACCAGCGGCCAACGAACT
>QNFC01000144.1 GCA_003645395.1 Gammaproteobacteria bacterium | reverse complement strand
GAAATTAGACGCAGCCGGAGAGCTGGTACAAATCGACGCCGAGGTTGATCCGATTGAAGAGGTCGGCGCAATTTGTCGGGAGATGCTCGACCAGGGCGGCCCGGCGATTCTGTTCACCAACATTAAAGGTTACAACCACCGCTTGCTGGCCAACATGATGGGTACCACCAAACGGGCGGCAATGGCCCTCGAATGTGGCGAAGATGAACTAATCGAAACTTACGGCGAGCTCAGTGCCAGGAAGGAAGTTGACGAACTCCCGCTAGCCGCCAGCGGCCCGTGTAAAGAGGTACATATTGCCGAGGCCGATCTCGACCTGGATGACCTGGTACCGCAAATACTCTCCAATCCCGACGACGGCGGGCCCTTTATTAATTACGGCCTGATGATCGTTAAAGACCCGGATACCGGTATTCAGAACATGGGTGTTTACCGGTTACAGCGACGTGGCGGCCGCCGTACCGGATTCTGGTCAATGCCGCCGGGGCACGGCGCGGTGATTCGCAACAAGTACGAGGCCATGGACCAGCCGATGGAGGTTGCTGTCTGTATTGGCGGTGATCCGATGCTTTATCTGGCGTCCCAGGTCGCCGGGCTCGATCTGGATGTTGACGAGTTAAAACTTACTGCCGCCATGCGCGAACAATCGTTTGATCTGGTTAAGGCTGAAACCGTTGACCTGATGGTGCCAGCCAATTGCGAGATCGTGCTCGAAGGCAAAGTGCTGCCGCACCACCGAGAACCTGAGGGGCCTTACGGGGAATACCCCGGCTACTACGGGCCGGTGCTCGATTTCCCGGTGGTCGAATTTCAGCACGCTACCCATCGTAAAGATCCGATCTATGCATACACTTACATGGGTATTCCGCCTACTGAATCCCATGTGCTGTTTCAGGTGGGCAATGAGGCAGGTTTTTTGCGCAAACTGCGTAACGGCACCGCACCGACGGTGGTTGATGTCCACTGCCCGCCCGATGCCCATACCGTGATTGTCAGCCTGAAAAAGAGCTACGAAGAGCAGGCCAAGCATGTCATGTACGAGCTGTTTACGAGTCGACTCGTGAAAACCGTCATCGTCGTCGATGAAGACGTTGACCCGCGCAATTACGAACAGGTGTTCTGGGCACTGGCGAATAGGTTTCACGCTGACGAAGATATCGTCACCGGTCCCGGTGCCTGCACCATCGGCCCATCGGCGCAGAAGTACGATTCTAAACACGCTATCAAAATGGGTATGGACGCCACCGAACCGCTCACCGGTTACCCGGCGATCTCCCGCCCACGGCCAGAAATGATGGATAAAGTGCGCGCACGTTGGGGTGAGCTGATGACGCCGAAAACCTCGAAGATGCGGGCCAAGCGGTGATTGGGTCGGCCGCAAGAGGATTAGAATCAATTGAGTCTAACCCCATTGATTTTTGTGATTTTGGACCAGGAGCATGAAATACGTTATACCCGCTGTCCTCTCCTTGTGCGTAGGGTTGGTATTATGGCAACTACAGAGAGACCACTTTGACTTGCAGTATGAATTCATCGTTTCTCAGCCATTCCCACAGGCAGTCGGAACCAGCAGATATTTCGTTCTTCGGCTGGAAAACTCGGGAAACAAACCTGTTACGGACATTAGTGTGGAGGTTGTGCTGCAAGGAGAGTCTTTCTCTTTTGTTGAAGCATCAAAGCCTAGCCTGGCAAAAGACCTAGTTCACGAAGGGGGCAGGGCAGCGACGGTCGTCCCCCTACTAAATCCCGACGAAGTGTTTGAGATGACGCTGACGGCCTCTGGCCGAAATATTGGCGTGCCCACTGTAAGCGCGAGGGCGATCGGCGTCACCGCGACACCAAGACGCAACACGAAGTCCGCAGATTACATATTTCTGTTCTTCGTCGTTGCCCCCCTTGTTTTCTCGATCTACATTTTGTGGGAAGTAGTCGGACCGACGAAGAAGAATCGCGAGCGACGAGAGAGAACACAAAAATCGGATGAGGCGTTCCAAAAATCGGATGAGGCGTTCCAAAAATCGGATGAGGCGTTCCAAAAACTGAATGAGAGAATCCAAGAAGTCAATCGGCTAATGGAGGAAAGCGACGGCACGCGAGAAGAGCGCAAGCTAGCAACAGAGGGTTGCAAAGAGCGAATCGACCAAGGCGCGCCGGAGTCAGAGCAGCTCATTTTTGCGCTTCTAAACAAGGCAGGGTTTGGTTTTGTTTTTTTCCAGATGGCACAAGTGGGTGGCACGCTTAGGTATTGGAGAACTGCGGCGGTTCTATTCGGAGCAGCCATGAAAGACGATTCCAAGAGAAACAACTGTATACGAGCACTTGAGGAGCTCACGCAGATCGAAATGCGGCCCTCCTCTCTCGGCTTTTCGCTTTACTTGCTTGGTAAGCTCAAACAGTTGGTCGATGATCCTGTCGGTGCATCAGCTGCATTTACTCTCTGCCGGGAGAAGGCTCCAGAAATGTACGCCCATCTAATGGATTATGATTCCGACTTCGATCTACTCAAAATCTCGGAGGAATTGAGCGAATAAAAGGGGGCAGACTCGATTGATTCGCTAAGAGGATGATAAGTACATCAATCGAGAAATCAACAGGGTCAGGCTTGATTGATATTGGGATAACAACTTTATATAGGCTAGTTCCGCGACTTAAGGCTATGTTCGGTGCGCGCTCGTCAATTTGGTGTTATGTGTGGCTTTAGGCGCTCTGGGCTAAACTGACCAAGCTGAACTTTGAGGGTGTCACGATGAATACGAAGCTGAGTGAACTTCCAATCGACGAGCGCATTAAGCTCGTCGAAGAATTATGGGATAGCATCGCCACCGATCAGAAGGCGCTACCGCTTACCGTCGAACAAAAGGCTGAGTTAGACAACCGCCTCGACGCCTATGAAGCTGATGGAAACCGTGGTCGCCTGGCGGCTGAATCGATTACGGATATTCGGCGCAAGCTGTGACCCTTGAGGTTCGACTCCGGCCGGAAGCGGGGCAGGACCTAGCGGATGCCGCAGCATGGTACGAGGATCAGCGGCAAGGTTTGGGACACAAGACGGGCTGTCATTCATCGCTTTCCATTCAGTGTTTTTTTTCGGGTAGAGAATACGGCGATTGTTGTCGTGGCGATAATGCACGGTAGTCGGAATCCACGCCGCTGGAAGAGCCGTACTTAGGGTCGATCACGGCGGACCATTGCGCAAAACCTCGCTAGGCTCTCACCACGGATCAGCAGGTCGAAGGGCCAGACCTTGCCGGTGTATCGGCGCGGCGAAGGCCCTGGGGTGCTGCTGATGCATGAAATACCCGGTATTACGCCGGAGGTTCAGGCCTGCGCCCGGCGTATTGCGGATGCGGGTTTCACTGTTTATATGCCCTGGATGTTTGGTACGCCGAACAAGGCTGTCTCTGCTCCCTATGCGATGGGGCAGATGTTTCGGGCGATCTGTATTCGCAAGGAGTTCACTACTCTGGCAAGGGGGGAATCTAGCCCGATCACCAACTGGTTGCGGGCGCTGGCGCGTAAGATTCATGCTGAGTGTGGCGGGCCTGGTGTTGGTGCGGTTGGAATGTGTCTTACCGGAGGTTTTGCCCTCACTTTGATGCTGGAACCTGCAGTGATTGCGCCGGTATTGAGTCAACCATCTTTACCCATGCCGCTGCCAGGCCTGGCGAAGAAAAATGGCCCAAAAATTGATATCAGTCCGCAGGACCTAGATACGGTTATACAGCGCCTGGAAGACGAAAACCTTACCGTGATCGGGATGCATTTCAGCGAAGATGGATTTTGCCCCAAGGAGCGATTCACTAATCTGAAGAATAAGCTGGGTGACCGGCTGGAGGTTATTGAAATCGACTCTTCTGCGGGAAACGCTCATGGTTTCGGGAAAATGTCTCACTCCGTAATTACTATGGAATATAAGGACGAAGAAGGTTTTCCTACCAAAGACGCGATGGACCGGATGATCGCTTTTTATCGGGAGCGTCTGATGCTTGAGGTTACGACCGTTACCGAATGACGGGGAGTATCGACATGATGCGTCGGACGTATCGATCAGTGCGTCGGTGATACGGGGTAGCGGAAAGCGACAATGTAAGGGCGGGTCTCTCATGCTGGCCAGTTGTAACCATAGCGCCGACCATATGAAAGGTTGTCCAACGTCGCCCATACTGTGCCCACCAATGGAGTCAGGGTGCCCATTAATGGGGGCATAATCTGCGCTAGCAATTTGGTTATTTACTTCCTTGCTGACCTAGCAGGGTTGGTTATGGTGATCTAGCTGCAATTATCCCGTTGAGGTTCGTCTGAAATTTCTAAATGGCCACTGAACTGCAAACGATCCCCCTGCTCAACCTGGCGATTATTTTTGCGCCGGTAGCGGTCGTTGTCGTTGTTCTGTTTCGCTGGTCATTAAACGGGCTGAATGCGCTCTATTCAGTGGGCCGCATGGCGCTGCAGTTGGCGTTGATCGGGTTTTTGTTAACCTCGGTTTTTAGTCTTGATAACCCGTGGTTAGTTACCCTGGTGCTCGGGGTGATGATGACCGCCGCCAGCTGGATTGCACTGGATGCCGTGCAGCCGGTGCGGATGAAACTCTATAGCCGTGCACTGGCGGCTATCGTCTTGTGTGGCGGGTCGGTGTTGTGGCTGGTGGTCAGCGTCGTGTTAGCGGAGAGTCTGTTTGCGCCCAAAGTGGTGATTCCGCTGGCGGGGATGATTTTTGCCGGAGCCATGAACAGCATCAGCCTGGCGGCAGAGCGGTTTCAAGCCGAGTTAAATCGCGGCCAAAGTGATGAGGTTGCTCGCAACGCGGCAATGCAGACGGCAATGATTCCGGTAATAAATTCGATGTTCGCAGTCGGGCTGGTATCGCTGCCGGGGATGATGACCGGGCAGATACTCTCCGGTGTTTCGCCGTTGATAGCGGTGCGCTATCAGGTGGTGGTGATGTGTATGCTGTTTGGTGCGTCGGGCATGGCGACGGCGCTGTTTTTAAAGCTGGCTTTGCCGCTGATGTCGGCCACGAACGTTATTGAGCCCGTAAATGGAGAGTGATATGAACCAGCACCACACGATTAATTATGCCGAGTTGCCGGTGGGTGATCTGGCGTTGGCGAAAGACTTCTTTAGTAAGGTTTTCGGCTGGTCGTTTGCTGATTATGGCCCTGAGTATTGTG
>QNFC01000143.1 GCA_003645395.1 Gammaproteobacteria bacterium | reverse complement strand
TTACGTTGTCGATCAGGGAGCGGATGGCATCTTTTATTACCTTGGGCAACAGGAAGCGGCCATTCGCAAAAATCCCGCGGAGCAATCGACAGCGTTGCTAAAAAAAGTATTTGGCGCCAAATAAGTAACCAGGTTCCAGCCATCACTACTTTGAAAACAATTAGCCGATTCGTCGCACGGGTCAGGACTTAGCATTGATGTCATAAGATAAAAATAAAAGAGGGGGAGAGGATATGGCTCACACCGAGTCGATAACGGAGGTGGCCGGCACGCGCATAAAACTGATGCGGAGTGGGTCGGAGTCGGGAGCAGGTTCTAAGCCAACCATGCTGTTTTTACATGGCGCCGGCGGTGCCAGTGTCTGGCTGCCCTTCATGGAGAGCCTGGCACAACAATTTAATTTGCTGGTGCCAGAACACCCTGGTTTTGGAGACTCTGATACCCCGGATTGGTTACAGCGGGTCGACGATCTGGCCTATTACTATCTTGATCTGTTGGAGGCGCTTGATCTGCGGCAGGTTCATCTGGTGGGTCATAGCCTGGGTGGCTGGACGGCCGCGGCCCTGGCAGTTAAAGACTGTTCACGCCTGGCATCGCTAACGCTAATCTCGGCCGCCGGCGTGCACGTGCGTGGGGTAGAACGCATCGACAACTTCATGGGCAATCCCGAAGAGACGTTGCGTGGGTTGATTTATGATCAGAGCATCGCTGACCAGCTACTGGCGATGGAGGTCTCTGACGCTGAGCGCGAACGGCAGCTGAAGAACCGTTTCACCACGGCAAAGCTGGTTTGGCATCCGCGCTCTTATGATCCCCACTTGCCCAAATGGTTGCACCGTATCCGCATACCCACCCAGCTGATATGGGGTGATCACGATCAGTTGTTCCCACCGCGCATCGGCGAGGAGTATGAGCGGCTGATTCCTGGGGCAACGCTGACGCTGCTGCCGGGGTGTGGTCACCTGCCACCCATTGAGCAGGCAGATAAAACCGCTGCCCTGGTGGTGGATTTTGTCAACAATGTTTCGGCCGGGGAGGGTGCAGCATGAAGTTCTTTAATTTTCACTTAATGCCCTATGCGGAGTTGGACGTCAGCAAAATTCGCGACCACGGCACCGCCTGGGTGACCTTTCCCAACAGTAACTACGATCCGGTGGTCGGCTCGAAACTCTACAACCGTTTTCTCGACGAACTCGAATATGCCGATCAGATCGGTTTTGATGGCGTCTGCGTCAATGAACATCACCAGACCGCCTATGGGCTAATGCCGGTACCGGGAGTGCTTGCCGGGGCGCTGGCGCGTAGCGTTAAGCGCGCTCAGGTGGCGATCATTGGCCGTGCCCTGCCGTTAGTGAACAATCCGCTGAATATTGCCGAAGAATTCGCCATGCTCGACAATATTTCTGGCGGTCGGTTCATCGCAGGGTTTGTGCGCGGCATCGGCGCTGAGTATCACTCAACCGGGGTAAATCCTGCCGAATCTCTGGCCCGATTTCAGGAAGCCCACGACCTGATTGTGCGCGCCTGGACCGAGATCGGCCCGTTCGAGTTTGACGGTGAGTTCTATCACCATAAATACGTCAACCTCTGGCCGCGGCCGTTTCAAAATCCGCACCCACCTATCTGGGTGCCGTCGCAGGGCTCGGCGGAAACCATCGCCTGGGCGGCCAAACATCGTTATACCTATTGCCAGACCCTCGGCGCTATTAAAACCGTTGCCGGTTTTTTTAACCAATATCGCGAAGAGGCCGAGAAATCCGGCTATGAAGCCAGCTGGGACCAATGTGCCTGGTCGACCACCATTTACGTGGCAGAAACCGACGAGAAGGCGATCAACGAAGCCCGACCCCATATCGAGGCGCTGCAGAATGAATTTCTGCGCATGCCGCTAGAGATGCTGTTACCGCCGGGGTACACCTCATTGGAGTCTTATAAACATATCCAGCCGGAGATGATTGGCAAACCGCAGACGATCGAGTCGTTGAACGACGCCGGGGTGATTATCATCGGCAGCCCGAATACGGTGCGCGAACGGCTGGCGGAATATCAGCAGTTGGCCGGGTTCAACACGGCGCTTGTGAAGACCCAGTTTGGAACCCTGCCGGCCGATATGACCCGCAACAACATGGATGCCATTGCCGAGGAGATATTCCCGCAAATGCAATCGTAAAATTCGGGGGGAATCGGTAGCATAAAGACTGGTTTATCCTAAATCTTAGAGAACTGATAGACGACATCAACTACGCTGGCTTCTGGGATACGCTGCTTAATTATGTGGAGCCGGCTGTCGTAGTGGTGCTGTTCTGGGTCTACCGCTCGGCAACACCGGGCAAGATGGGCTTGAGTCTGGCCATCGTCGATGCTAACAGCGGCGGCAAACCTTCTACCGGACAGCTGATTGGCCGTTATCTGGGTTATTACATATTACATATCGGTGATTCCGCTGTTTTCAAGCTTTATCTGGGTAGGAGTCGACAGCCGCAAACAGGGTTGGCACGATAAACTAGCCGGCACCGTCGTGCTTCGTAGAAAATAGAATCCGCTGGATAGTTTTGACGGCAATCAGTCAGTTGATCTGCGTTGGGTGAATAGGCCCCTTTATTAATAAGGATAGTTTGGACATTGAAAAAACTACATCACCTGTTTGAAAGCAACCGGGCATGGGCTGACGCGATAAAAGAGGAGGATCCGGAGTTCTTTTTGCGCCTGTCAAAACAGCAGGCACCGGAATACCTCTGGATCGGCTGTTCTGACAGCCGCGTACCGGCAAACGAGATTGTTAACCTGCCGCCCGGCGAAGTGTTTGTTCATCGCAACATTGCCAACGTGGTAGTGCATACCGACCTGAACTGCCTTTCTGTAATTCAGTTCGCGGTGGAGGTGTTAAAGGTTAAGCACATCATTGTTTGCGGCCATTATGGCTGCGGTGGCATCAAGGCATCGCTTGAAAACGAAGAGCACGGTCTCATCGACAACTGGCTACGCCACATCAAGGATGTCACCCGCCTTTACCGGGACCGGCTTGACGGCCTGGATCAAGACGCCAAGCTGGATCTGCTCTGCGAGTTAAATGTCATCGAGCAGGTTACGAATGTCTGTAATTCGACCATTGTCCAGAGCGGTTGGAAAAACGGCGCTGAGCTGGCCGTGCACGGTTGGGTTTATAGTGTTGACGATGGCATTTTGAAGGATCTGGACACGACCATCTGTTCAAATAGCGAGCTTGAAGAGATGCGTGGAGTTTTTTAAACGATCTGCCCGCTATTAAACGGTCATTAAAAGCACTTGTTCGGAAGAACTAAACTTCGCGTGAGCGTAAACCGGCACGGGCATGAGTGCCAAACTGGTACTAAATGATCTCTGGTCTTCGTCTTTCTTTAGATGAATGTCGACCGGGGCGCGAGGGTCAGCCGGCATTGATGAATACACCGCCGCCAGAGCGCAAATCCGGCATCACCATTCCAGTGGTGCTGGCTCGAGTATTTCCCACCGTTACCATCCGGGCAATGGTGGCGACGCTATTTGCTATCTCCCTCACTGGCTGCAGCGGACTGTTTTTCTTTCCTGCCAAAGAGCTGTCGCGGACTCCGACCGAGCTTGGGCTGGAATACGAGGGCATTGAACTCACCGCCGCCGACGGTACTGGTCTGCATGCCTGGTGGTTACCCGCAGTTGAACAGTCACGGGGGACCATTCTGTTTCTGCATGGCAATGCCGAAAATATCAGTACTCATATTCATAATGTTCGCTGGTTACCCGCCAGGGGTTATCAGGTTTTACTGCTCGACTATCGCGGTTACGGCAGGTCTGCCGGCAAGCCCCGATTGCCCGATATTTTTCTTGATATTGATGCGGCAGTGAGCTGGCTTGCCGAAGCCCCCGAAACAGCAGGTCAACCGCTATTCATCTTGGGTCAAAGCATCGGTGCGAGTCTGATGCTCTACGCAGCAACCGGTTATCTTGACCAGCCAGGTTTATGCGGTCTGATTAGCGACGCGGCATTTACCGGCTACGGCGACATTGGCCAGCATGTCGCTGCGCAGAGTTGGCTGACCTGGCCAATACAGTATCCGTTCGGGTGGGCGTTGATTGACGGCTATGATCCCATTGCCGCCGTGGCTCAACTCGAGTTGCTGCCCATTCTGTTTTTCCACAGCCGTGATGACGAGATCATTCCGTTTGCCAGTCTTGATGAGTTGGTTGGTCAGCACCCCGGCGCCAGTCAGAGAGTTGAAACCAACGGGCCGCATACCGCGACCTTTAACATGCAGGTGAATCGGCAAATTCTGCTGGAATTTCTTGCTAATAACCGCTGTACTGATGACAACAACGCAGCGGCGCACAAGTAATCGTGACCAGGAGAGAAATTAGCCATGACTAAAAATCAGGGGAAGGGCACACCACCGCGTAGCAAGGATGTCGAGGCGCACCTGCCGATGTCTGCTGCCATCATGGAGCAGTTCCGCCAACAACTGCTAGAAATGAAAGCAGACCTGCAAGCTCAGGTGCGGTTGGACCAGCAAGCGCAGAAGCCGGTTGAGCTAGACCAGGCGCGTGTCGGTCGCCTTTCTCGAATGGATGCACTGCAGGGCCAGCAGATGCTGCAGGAAGTGGCTCGGCGCCGGCAGGCTAAATTGCAGGGCATCGACGGTGCGTTAAGACGGACTGAATCGGGTGATTTCGGTGAGTGCTTTGTTTGTGGTAATCCCATTGACCCTCGGCGGCTGGCGGTCGACCCGACTAGCACCCGTTGCATCGGCTGCGTGGACAGTGAATAGCAGTAGGTTCGTTGTGGTAAAAATCGCACTGATTAGAACCGTCATGCTGTAATTTATTGGTAAGACCATCGACAATAAAAATCAAAAAGGGAAGGGTAAAAATGGCTATTCTGGTAACCGGCGGCACCGGCTTTATCGGTGCCGCAGTGGTACGCGAACTGCTAGCGAGAGGGGAGCGCGAGGTAACGGTATTTCACGTCAGTAACGCTATCTGGCGTCTGCAGGACGTGGCCGACCAGGTCACCTTTGTTCAGGGTGATCTGGGCAATATGAGCCATTTGTATGATCGAGTTTCCACTCAAAAGCGAATAAAGTGAGGCCCATAACCTTGGCAAAAAGGTTATAGGGATAGCAGCCCGATTGAGCTTAGGCTCCAGCAGTGCTGAGACCGTTAACAAGCG
>QNFC01000142.1 GCA_003645395.1 Gammaproteobacteria bacterium | reverse complement strand
GTAATGCAGAAGACCTGGCGTTGTGCCCCCAGTTCGCTTAACAGGTGGCCAACTATTTCCGCCACTGCACCGCCAACGCCTACGTCTACTTCGTCAAAAACCAGGGTGGGCACGGCGCTCTGGCCCTGGGCGCATACCTGTAGTGCCAGGCTAATGCGCGACAGCTCTCCGCCCGATGCAATTCGTCCGAGCAGGCCCGGCTGCATGCCGGGATTGGCGCTGAACAGGTAGCTAATTTTTTCCATACCTTGCGGATGAGGTGCGGTCTCGTCGCGGGGATTCAGTTGAATAACGAGTCGTGCTTCGTTCATGCCCAGTTGGCGCAATTTCTCGGTCACCTGGTTGGAAAGGTCATTTGCCGCCCGCTGGCGCTTAGCGGTGAGTTTTGTCGCTAGCTTGTCGTATTGCTGGCGCAGGTTCTGGACCTGCTGAAACAGGTCCGCGAGTCGGTCGTCACTGTGTTCAATGTCGTCGAGCTGCTGGATTAACAGCTGTTCCTGTTCCGGCAGTTGTTGCGGCTCGCAGTGATGTTTGCGCGCTAGCACGATGGCGTCGCTGATACGTTCTTCTACCCATGCTAGTTGTTGTGGGTCGTTATCCAGCCCGTCGGCATAGTGGCGGATTGCTCGACTGGCTTCGTTAATTTGAATGTCGGCCTCTTCAATCATCTGCGCGATTGCAGTGCATTCAGTGTCGATTTCCTGCAGTTGACTGATGTGCTGGCGGGCGGCAGCCATCAATGAGCGGATATTAGTGTCGTCGTCGTCAAGCAGTTTTATCAGCTGCTGACAACTTTCCAGCAGGGTGTGTCCATGTTTTGCGCGCTGCTGCTGTTGTTGCAGTTCATCCCACTCGTCGGATTGCAGGGCCAGAGTTTGCAGTTCCTGCAATTGAAAGGTGAGCAGATCGATGGCCGCTTGTTGGTCGAGCTGCTGGGCGGCGAGGTCGCGGTATTGCTGGTCAAGTTCGCGCCAGGTTTGGTAGTGAGTTGAGAGCTTGTCCACAAGCGGCTTAAGCCTGCCAAAACTGTCTAGTAGTGCGCGCTGGGCGTCGCTTTTTAAGAGCTGCTGGTATTCGTGTTGACCGTGAATGTCCATTAGTAAGCTGCCGAGTTCGCGAACTCGGCCAGCCGGAGTGGGCCGACCATTGATATAACTTTTTGACCGGCCATCGGCGCTGATGGTACGGCGCAGCTGGCACTCTGTGCCGTCGTCAAGTTCCTGTGTCTGCAGCCAGTGCAGCGCGGGCGCGCTGTCGTTAAGGTCAAACAGCGCCGTAATCTCGCCGCGAGTTTCACCGCTACGCACGGTGTCGCTGCTGGCTCGTTCGCCGAGCACCAGTAACAGTGCCTGGATAATGATCGATTTACCCGCGCCGGTTTCTCCGGTGAGGGTGGTCAGGCCACGCTCAAACTGAAGTTCTGCCTGTTCGACGACGGCCAGGTTGCGGATAGAAAGGTCGGTCAACATCGGAGTGAGTATTTGGGTGGGCTTAGCGCAAGGTTAGTGCGCGATTTGTGGTGGGGTTGGCGATGAAGCTGACGGTAAAGGATCTTACTTACCCCAGTGCAATTTTGTGCGTAGTAACTCGAAATAGTCATAGTCGGCAGGGTGAATCAAGCGGGCCTTGTGCGGACTGGCGGTGATCCGCAATACATCAGCGCCGGATAACTTAAGGTTGCCCTGGCCGTCATAGGAAACACGGGTATCAATGGCCGGCACCATCAATTTGATTTCAATTCTGCTGCTGCCAGGTACGACCATTGGGCGACCGGTCATGGCATGCGGGCTGATAGGTACCAGCAAAATGGCTTCCATGGCCGGGTCTGCGATGGGACCACCTGTGGACAGAGCGTAAGCGGTGGAACCGGTGGGCGTGCTCACGATCATGCCATCGGCCCGTTGACGGTGAACCAGGTGGTCATCGACAAAGGTCTCAAATTCGACCATGCGCAAGCTTTCCCACTTGTGCAGCACGACGTCGTTAAAAGCCACCTCTTTTGCGATCAGATCGCCGTTGCGCAGGATATCCATTTGTAGCAAGAGTCGTCTTTCTTCACGCAGGTTTCCGGCGAAAATCTCATCCAGTACCGGTTCCATTTCATTTAGCGGGATATCGGTCAAAAACCCGAGTCGTCCGAGATTGATCCCGAGTAACGGAATCTCCTGCGCTGCAAAGGCCCGCGCAGCGGCAAGCATTGAACCGTCGCCCCCGAGGACGATGATCAGGTCAGCGCCACCCATCGCCGATGTGTCCTCCACGCGCAGATTGTTTGCGCAGGGCTGGGATGTGATAGCCGATTCATTAAAGTTAATCTTTCGTGCGGACAGGAAGCTTTTTAGTCGCTGAAGCGCCTTGAGCGTTGCATCGTTTTCATTTCGATAAACAACGCCAACCTGGTTGAATTGGGCAGACATCTAAATGGATTTCCTCAAATGGGCGAGGCACTCTACCATGAGCATTGAAAGCCGCCAATTGATTGCGCAAGAGCCTTTTTTGGGGGTTGAATAGAGGAGCCGTCGACGCCACGTAATTCTTGAAGGTGCCGTATGCCGGAGCCTCAGTAATAGGCAATAAACAGACAGAAAATGGACGAGATAAAATCAGATGAACGGGCCCTGGCTCTGTTCAAAGGCCTGGTAGAACACTATCTGCAGGATGGTCAGCCGGTGGGTTCCAAAACCCTTGCAAAAGAGGCGGGGTTCGGTTTAAGTCCGGCCACGATTCGAAATGTCATGGGTGACCTGGAACGGCTTGGGTTGCTGCGTTCGCCCCATGCATCCGCCGGGCGTGTTCCCACCGATGCCGGATTGCGCCTATTTGTTGATTCACTACTGACCGTTAAACCGCTTAGCGCTGGCCAGCTGACACAGGTACAGACCGAGCTGGTTGTGCAATCTGGCGCCGATGATTTATTGACCTCTGCTTCAACCCTGCTGGCAGACGTGAGCCATCTGGCAAGTCTGGTGGTGATGCCGCGTGCTGAGCGAAGAACGCTGGAGCATATCGAGTTTTTAGCCCTGTCTGACCAGCGAGTAATGGCGGTACTAGTTACCAGCAATGGCGGGGTGAGCAACCGCATTTTCCACTGTGAGCAGATCTATGGGGCAGAAGAATTGCGGCGAGCTGGCCATTTTCTTGCTGAGCACTGTGTTGGCAAGACGTTAGTGCAAATGCAGGCGTGGTTAGCGGAGCATCTGCAAACTCTACGTCAGGAGGTCGACGAGTCGATGCGGGGGGTAACTGATTTGGCCACGCGCCTGGCAACTGAGGTAAGTAGTGAGGACGAATTCGTTCTGAAGGGTGAGTCAAACTTGCTTACCGAACAGGCTCGGCCCACTGACATGGAACGCTTGCGGGAGCTTTTTGCAGCTTTTGATGAGCGTCGGGGCATGCTGCAGTTGCTGGATCGGTGCGCACGTGCTGAGGGGGTAAAGGTGTTTATTGGCGCCGGGTCTGAATACGGGTTTTATGAGGACTATTCGCTGGTCGCGGCGCCCTACGAGGTGGATGGCGAAGTTCTGGGTATGCTCGGGGTGGTTGGGCCTACGCGAATGGCTTACGGTCGTGTTGTTTCTCTGGTGGATGTGACAGCTCGGTTGGTGGGTGCTGCAATGAACAAATAACACTGCTGTTAAGGGTTGAAATAGAACGAATCACCCCCAAATGGCAGGTATGTGAGAAGAGCTGTAACAAATCAATATAACCTGGCAAAAATCGCAATCAAATCCTCCCAAAAAGTAATTGGAAAAACAGTATGAATGAGCAATCTAACGGCACAGAATCTGATACTGAACTGGAAGCAGTGGAATCTGACCTGAATAAACTCGCTCAGAACGATCAGGAAAACTCATCTGACAGCGAAGCGAGTGAATTAACTCTGGAAGAGCAGTTGCAAGCGGCGCTAGATGAGGCTGATCAATTACGCGAAGCGTCGTTGCGGGCGGTAGCTGAGCAGGAAAATTTACGCAGGCGTACCCAGCGGGATGTACAGAATGCCCATAAATTTGGCAGCGAAAAATTGCTGCGCGAACTTGTGGCAGTGGTCGATAGCCTGGAAGCCGCTCTTGCGGGTGATGAATCGAGCGCAGAAGGGGTGCAGATGACGCTTGATCTACTGTTGAAAACCTTCGAGAAAAACAGTGTGGTCGCCCTGTCTCCTCAGGGTGAACTGTTTAATCCCGATCTGCATCAGGCGATTACCATGGTGCCTAGTGATGAAATTGCGCCCAATCATGTGTTAGAGGTGATACAGAAGGGCTATCAGCTGCATGACCGGCTGTTGAGGCCGGCCATGGTGATAGTGGCAAAAGCGCCGTCTGACGGTGTCGCCTAGGTCAAGGCAAATTCCAGCGATTTCTCACTATTAAGATATTTCAACAGTTGTTTTTGGGCGATTCCTTTTGAGTGACTAAAGGGGCTGTGATAGTGGGTTATAGATAACGTCGCAATTTTTTTCTGACGGCCTTGAAAACAGGGTGCCGCCACCTCATTTATCCGTTAACGCAGTTATTCCGAGTTTGTCACCGGTAACCAGTAGGCTAGTTGTTATGCCAGGTTTTCGGTTGGCCGGGGGCTGAAGAATTCACCTGAAGCGTTCGCATTAAGCGGACTATATGGAGATAAGAAAAATGGGAAAAATTATTGGAATCGACCTGGGAACTACCAACTCCTGTGTTGCGGTGATGGAGGGGAAAGCTCCTCGGGTAATCGAGAACGCTGAGGGTGATCGTACTACCCCGTCCATTGTGGCCTATACGCCGGAAGAGGTGTTAGTGGGTGCGGCGGCCAAGCGCCAGGCGGTAACTAATCCAGAAAACACCATCTATGCTGTGAAACGGCTGATCGGTCGGCGTTTTGAAGATGATGTGGTGCAGGAAGACCTGAAAATCGTGCCTTATAAAGTAGTTAAGGCCGATAACGGCGACGCCTGGGTTGAAGCTAACGGCAAGAAAATGTCTGCGCCTGAGGTCTCCGCCCGTATTTTGCAGAAAATGAAAAAGACCGCTGAGGATTATCTAGGCGAAGAGGTTACTGAGGCGGTTATTACGGTGCCGGCCTACTTTGATGATTCTCAGCGTCAGGCGACTAAAGATGCTGGGCGGATTGCCGGGCTTGATGTTAAACGCATTATTAACGAACCTACCGCCGCCGCGCTGGCGTTTGGTATGGACAAGCAGGAAGGCGACT
>QNFC01000141.1 GCA_003645395.1 Gammaproteobacteria bacterium | reverse complement strand
GATGGGGTGGCGGAGCGGCACGGACGCAGGGCGGCCGGGGCAATAACGGCTGTCGCGTAGGCGAGTCGATTTTGGTGACAGGGATGTCCCAAAATCTTTCACGAGGTAGCGACACTCCTTTTTTTTTTCGCCTGCTATTTGATGAGCCATTATTTTCAGGTAGGCGTTGACTTGACTCATGGCTTCGCAGAAAGTGATACCCATAATTTAAAGCGCCTATATACAAAGCGTATAGCTTCGAGGATGAGGCCCTCTTCATTCCGCTGAGGAAGGGGTCAACGAATAACTAAAGGAGGAGAAGCGGATGAAATTTGTTTCATTCAACCTGATGCCCTACCGGGAATTACCCAAAGACTTTGAGCAGAAATATGAGAGCGTCTGGGTAACTCCACCGAAGACACTTTATGACCCCCGGATCGGCCACGAGATCTACCACGACTATCTCGATGCGCTTGAGTACAGTGTTGACCTGGGCTACGACGCCGTCGGTGTCAACGAACACCACAGCAACGCCTACGGGTTGATGCCCTCCCCCAACCTGCTGGCCTCGATCCTGTCGCGCAAAGTCCGTCATTCCGACACGACTTCATTGATCGTGCTTGGCAACAGCCTGGCGCTCTACAACCCACCGATTCGAGTGGCCGAAGAGATGGCCATGCTCGACGTGCTTAGCGGTGGCAAATTTATCGCCGGTTTCCCGGTAGGCACCTCGATGGACACCAACTACGTCTACGGCGTCAATCCGTCAGAGTTGCGTGAACGCTACTACGAAGCCCATGACCTGATCATGAAGGCGTGGACCACCGACGAGACTTTTACCTGGAACGGTAAATACAACCAGCTGCGCTACGTTAATCCCTGGCCACGGGTTGCCCAGGACCCCCATCCGCCGGTCTGGATTCCTGGCGGCGGCAGTGTTGAGACCTATGATTTTTCACTAAAAAACAACTATTCCTTCTCTTACCTGAGTTTCTTTGGCCATAAATATGCGAAGAAGGTCATGGACCCCTTCTGGAAACGGGCCGAAGCGCTGGGGCTGGATGACAACCCCTACCGTGCTGGCTATGCCCAGCTGGTTTGTGTATCCGAAACCGACGAGCAGGCCGAGAAAGATTACGCCGAGCACGCCATGTATTTCTTTGCCAAGTGCATGCACATTGCCCGGCGCTTTGTCGAAGCACCCGGCTACCGCACAGTAGCCAGCCTCAAGGCTGGTCTGCGCTCTCAGCTCGACGGCAGTGCTAAATTTGGCTCCGAGCTGGTCGGCGAAGGGCTTGGCTGGAAAGATTTTGTCGAACGCGGCTACATCATCGCCGGTTCGCCGGACACCGTTGCAGAAAAGCTCAACGAGGCGGCCCAGGAGCTACACGTCGGCAACATCGTTTTGATCAATCAGGTCGGCTCCATGCCCCGCGAACTGTTGATGAAAAACTTGCAGATGTTTGCTGAAGAGGTCATGCCCAAACTGCGCGACACCTGGCCGCAGTATGATCCCAGCGACTACTGGCCGAGCGGCTTTGCCGATAGTTATTCCACACCAGATAGCCCAAAAAGCACTTAGGGAGGAGACGAACGATGGCACAACCAGAAGAAATGCAGATTCAGGTCAACGACGATGTTTCCATGGCGCTACTGGTGGCCGGCGAAGGTGAACCGGTTATTTTTCTCCACGGCGCCGGTGGCCTGTTCTGGGACCCCTACCTGGATCAGCTATCCAACCAGTTCAAGGTCTATGCGCCCTTCATGCCCGGCGTGGGCAACTCCACCGGGCTGGAATCGATTCTCGATGTCTGGGGATTGGTTCTAACCTACTACGATCTATTCGATGCGCTCGAACTTGATTCAGTCAATATCGTCGGCCACTCCATGGGCGGCATGATCGGTTGCGAACTGGCCGCCACCGACCCGAGCCGGATCAAGCGGCTGCTACCCATTGCCCCGGCGGGACTATTTGATATTGATAATCCCATGGGCGATATCTTCGCCATGGTGCCCGAGGATCTGGCCAAGCGGATCATTCTCGATCAGGAATCCGAGGTCGCCAAAGCCATGTTCGCTCTGCCGGATGACATGGACGAAAAAGTCGCTGTGGTGATCACCCAAATATCCACTTTGAACGCCGCCGCCAAATTCCTCTGGCCCCTGCCAGACAAAGGCTTGAAAAACCGATTGCGGCGCATCAAAACCCCGACGCTGGTGATCTGGGGCAAACAGGATGGGCTAATTCCGGTGGAGTATGCGCAGGAGTTCAAAGCGAAGATACCGAACATGACGTTAGAAATAATCGACCAGGCTTCTCACACCGTGCAACTTGAACAGCTACTCCGCTGTGTTGAACTCAGCTGCGATTTTCTAACCGCCGATAACTTACGGCCAGCACCCTGAGCGGTTTTCTCGTCCCCGATGGCAATGTGGATGGGGATGATCAATGTTAGCAGGAGCGACTTCAGTTGCGACCCAGAGGTTCCGATTACCACTGCTGTCGCGACTGAAGTCGCTCCTGCAATAGTAGTCATTAGGTTGGGGTGAGCTGGCGAGCCCCAACCTATGAGCTTGTTTCTAATATAGCTCAGCTAACAAACCAGCCTTCTCTTCCACCGAAAAATTACACAACAACAGGCGGTTACAGCCAGCTTCTCGAGTTAACATCACGCGATCAATTAAGCTTCCGGCAGAGTGCGCGCCGACCATGCTCAGGTCATCGCAGTAGATATCGCCACTAAAACCGAGTTTCTTTTTCAGCTGATTAACCCAGAAATTCGAGTAACCAGCCTCGAGCGGGTCGATGCGGGGAAACTGTACATGGGCCATCATTACCGCTTTTAGTCCGGCCTCTATTAGCACTGGGTACGGCGCCATATCTTCCTGCAGTGCGGCCAGACCACGTTGGTCAACCGCACCTTCGGTGTGACTATCAGCGGCCACGCCACCGTGGCCGGGAAAGTGCTTGGCTACCGCCACCACACCACCATCGTGGAGGCCGAGCATCATTGCTTTAGCCAATTGCCCCACCACTTCCGGATCGCGATGAAACGCCCGATTGCCGATTACCTCACTCAAGCCCCAATCAAGATCAACCACAGGCGAATAGACCACGCTTACCCCCACTGCTGAGCACTGGCGGCCAGTAGTGAGTCCGTGGGCGTAGGCAGCATCAAGCGCCTGCGCAGGCTGTTCGTGCCACTGCTCTCCATAGGTGGCCAGCGCCGGCAGGTTGCTGAAACCGTTGCTAAAACGCTGAACGCGACCGCCTTCCTGGTCCACTGATATCTCTAGTTCAGTTACCGATGAATTCTTAATTTCAGTAATTAATTCAGCAACTTGCTTTCTGTTTTTAAAATTTTTCTTGAATAATATCAATCCACAAATAGCGGGGTGCTCAAGCTGCTCTCGCTCGGCAACGGCCAGTTCAGTTCCGGCAATGCTTATGATCAGGTCGGCAGGCAAAACTCAAATTCCTTTCAGGTTAAGTACGGCGAATATCAAGGCGGTCGCGCAGATTGTCGCCAATCAGGTTCACTGTCAGCACTACCAGCAAAAGCGCCGCGCCAGGGGCGAGCACATAATGCGGTGCCACCAGCATATAGCGTGCGCCGTCGCGAATCATGCTGCCCCAGGTGGGAGAAGGTGGCTGAATGCCCAGCCCTAAGAACGATAGACTCGCCTCTGCCAGCACGGCCCCCGCCAGCCCAAATGTGGCCTCAATCACCAGCGGCGCATAGGCCAGTGGTAACAGGTGGCGCGACATAATAAAAATAGCCCCGCTGCCCAGCGCGCGAGCGGCTTGCACATGGTCAGATTCACGCAGGCTCAGCACCTGCGCGCGGGTTAAGCGAGCAAACCCCACCCAGCCCACGGTAATCAGTGCCAGTACCAGGTTATCAATCCCCGGGCCAAGCATACCCGCCAGGGCAATCGCCAGCAGCAGCCCGGGAAATGCCAGCACCACGTCGATCACCCGCACAATCACCTGGTCTACCCAACCACCGAGGTAACCGGCCACCAGCCCCACGGATATTCCCAACACGGCTGAAAACGCCACCACCACCACCGCAACCAACAGCGATAACCGTGCACCCACCAGCAACCGCTCACCAATGCTACGGCCGAGCTCGTCGCCCCCGAGCAGCAAATGCATACTCGGCGGAGATAAAATTTGATTAAGATTTATCTGCTCAGATTGCAGCGCAAACCATGGCGACACCATCACCAGTAGCAGCGCTGCCCCAATGAGCAGACTGAAAGCACGCATTATCATGAGCCGGCTAACCGAATACGCGGGTCAATCAACCCATAGGCAACGTCAGTCATCAGATTAACGACGACGTAGAGGGTGGCGATCAGCAACACGCAGCCCTGCACCACCGGGTAGTCTCTGCTCTGAATGGCCTCGACGGTGAGCCGACCAATACCGGGCCAGCTGAAGACAGTCTCCACAATCACCGAACCGCCCAGAATCGCCCCCACCTGTAACCCAACTAGCGTCACCACCGGTAATAGCGCATTGCGCAGGCTGTGCCGCCAGAGAATCGTCCACTCCCCCAGCCCTTTGGCCCGCGCCGTGCGCACAAAGTCAGCCTCGGCAATTTCCAGCAACGAATTACGCAGCATCCGCGCGACGATCGCCGCCAGGGCCGTGCCCAGGGTAATGGCCGGCAGCACCAGGGAGTTCAACCCGCTGCGACCGCTCACCGGAAACCAGCCCAGATAAACCGAGCCGGCCAGAATTAATAGCGGCCCGAGCCAGAAATTGGGAATGGATACCCCGAGCAGACTGATCACCCGCGCGCCCTGGTCGACCCAGGTACGTGCGTACCAGGCGGAGATAATCCCCAACACCAGCGCCACCACCAGCGCAATAGCCATGGCCGCCGCAGCGAGCTCGACCGTAGCCGGAACACGCTCAGCGATTAAATCGACCACCGGGCGGTGGTGAAACAGTGAGTCGCCAAGATCGAACCGCATCAGTCCACGGTAATAATCGACCATTTGCTCTCCCACCGGTCGATCAAGGCCGTAGGCTTTCGCGAGGGCCGCGCGATCTGCGGTGGATGCCCGTTCGCCGAGCATCACCTCCACTGGGTCGCCAGGGATGATGTGGGTGAGCACGAACACGGCTACGGAAACGCCAAAGATAACCAGCAGTGCAGCGGCGAAACGCCTGATAATCAGCATGGCCTCACTCTTCAGTTATCCAGACACGGGTACCGGTGATCACCT